>NZ_LFVW01000159.1:0-20936 GCF_001182915.1 Kitasatospora sp. MY 5-36 | reverse complement strand
CCCGGGTGACGGCGACGGCCCGGCCGCGGGCGAGCACGGCCGCGGCCGCGGCGGCGACCAGCGCCAGGACGATCAGCGCGATCTGCGTCATCGAAGTCCTCGGGGGTGCTTGCGGGGTGGACCGGGTGGTGCGGCCGGGACGACCGGGCGACGGGGCCGGACGGGATCAGGATCGGGCGGTGCCGGGCCCTGGCGGGGTCAGGGCCGGGCGGTGCGCGGGCGCTGGGCGCGGGCCTCGTCCTCGGCCAGTTCCCGGGCCACCAGGGCGACCTGGCCCAGGGCCTCCAGGGCACCCGGGGCCGCCGAGCCGTCCAGGTGCCGGTACTCGGCCGCGACGGTGATCACCAGCCGCTCGGGCAGGCCGAGTTCGGGGTGGCGCTGCTCGGCTATCACCCGCCGGGCGGCGTCCAGCGCGGGTATCCCGGCGGCGTGCAGGGCGTGGGCGCGCTCGCGGACGTAGGCGAGGTAGCCGATGTGCTCGCGGACGCCGTCGCGGTCGAGCACCGGGCCGTGGCCGGGGACGAAGATCTCCGCGCCGGTGGCCAGGGCCTGCTCGCAGGCGCCGATGACGTTCTCCAGCGGTCCGGCCCAGTGCGAGGGGTGGTCGCCGGGCTGCTCGGGCGTCGAGGAGAAGATCACGTCGCCGGTGAACACCGCGCGCTGGTGCGGGAGGTGGACCAGCAGGTCGCCGCCGGTGTGGGCGGCGGGCAGGCTGGTGATCCGCACCGGGTAGCGGCCGACGGTCAGTTCCAGCTCGCCGGTGAAGACGGTGTCGGGGCGCACCGGCTCGGTGCCGGACCAGTCGAACTGCCCGAAGTGCTCCTTCAGGTAGCCGCCGAGCGGCGAGTCCGGGTCGCTGTTGGTGACCAGCGCGTGCTGCTGCTGTGGGGTGGGCTCCCAGTGGATGTGCTCCAGCGCCTCGCGGGTGGCGATCACCTCGGCGTCCGGCAGCACCCCGGCGCCCCACAGGTGGTCCCCGTTGGCGTGGGTGACGACCACCCGGTCGACCCCGACCCCGTCCGGCAGCAGCCGCCGGCTCGCGGCGAGGAACTCCCCGGCCATCGAGGGGTCGTACGGCGTGTCGATCCAGAGCGCGGTGGTCTCCGAGGCCAGCAGGCCACAGTTGGCCAGACCCCACCCCCGCTTCGGCGGGAGCCACACGTACAGGTCCTCGGCAATCGCGCTCACGTTCGCACGGCTGATCGTCATGTGCGCGATTATGCCCAGGTCGTGACAGGAGTGGAGCAAAACCATTACAGTTCAAGCCACTTCGCGCCCGAAGCAGCCCGGGCTGTCCCGATTCGTCCCACGTGGTCTGGACCACATCTGGCCGAAGTGGCCCGGCCCCCGCCACTGCGAAACCGGGGGCGAAACGGGCACGGCTACAGGTACGGGCGCGGGCCGCGTCCGGGGACGCGGCCCGGCGGCGTCAGGCCCCCTGCTCCGACGGCCGCCCCAGCCGCTTGATCCCCTTGCGCTCCGCCGCGCAGCGCTCGTAGCCCAGCCAGGCGTTGATCGCCAGCATCGGCCCGTTGGTCGTGTCGTTGCTGGTGTACGCGTGCCGGTAGCCCGCCGCGGCGGCGAGCCGCAGGGACTCCAGTTTGGCCAGCTTGGTCAGCCCGCGGCCGCGGAACTCCCGGTGGCAGGCGGTGAACGCGGACCAGTAGCGGTCCACCCCGTCGGTCTGCGCCATGCTGAACGCGGCCGGCCGGCCGTCCACCACGGCGACGACGCTCAGGGCCAGGTCCCGGTCCGGCCGGTTCCAGTCGTCGCGCAGCCAGTCCTCGTACTCCAGGGCGTCCATCGGCACCTCGCTGCCGGGCTCGTCCAGGATGGCGTCCGCCTCGACCAGGAACACCGGGTGCGGGTCGGCCGCCCAGTCCGCGGCCGGGCGCAGCTCGACGCCGGGCGGCCGTACGGGCGCCGGCGGCAGCGGCAGCGCCAGGTCCCGTCCGGCGAACTGCATGGTGCGCCCGAGCCGGTACCCCCGGGCGGTGGCGAAGGCCACCGAGGCGGGCTCGTCGTCCATCCAGGTGTGCAGTTCCGTCACCCCGTGCCCGACCAGGTGCCGTTCGGCCGCCGCCAACAGCGCGGTGGCCGCACCACGCCGCCGGAACCCGGGCAGCACACTGCCGTTGGCGTAGCCGACACCCGCGACCGACGTCCCGAGCACCACCCCGCAGCGCACCGCGCCGACCACCCGGCCGTCCAGCTCGGCGACGAAGGTGCGGAAGTGCTCCTCGGGGCTCGGCCGGCCGTTCAGCCAGAGCAGGGTCTCGGCGGAGAGCACCAGGTGCTCGCGCCCGGCCCGGTGGGCCGCGGCCACGGCCTCGGCATCCTCGGGGCGGAAGTCCCGGATCGTCAGGGGGGAGGAATTCGAAGAAGTCATGGATTCCCACGCTAGCCGCGCCCACCCGCCCGGCGCCTCCGATTTATCCGCCGGAGGGCACCCCCACCTGCGGGAGACGGCCCGGGCTCGGGACCCAAGTCCCTCACGACCGGAACGACATGCTCAAATAATGCTCTGAGAAGACCGGGTGAGGCTTGGCAGCCACCCCACCCGGGGACATCCTCAGCAACACGGCCGCACGGGTCCGGCGACGACGCCGCACCGGTCGACGGCCCTCCCACCCGGCCCGCCGAAGGGGGCGAACCGATGACTTCCCCTGCCCTGGCCACCGCACCCCGGGACACCGCGCCCCAGGACGCCGCACCGCTGGCGACCGCGCCCCGGGACACCGCCTCCCGGGATGCCGCGCCCCGCCTGGGCGTCGGCCTCGGCTGGCGCGGCGAGATCGACACCGTGGTCGAGCGCCAGCCCGGCCTGGACTGGGTCGAGGTGGTCGCCGAGAACATCTGCGCCGACCACCTGCCCGACTCCCTGACCGTCCTGCGCGGACGCGGCGTCACCGTCGTCCCGCACGGCGTCGGCCTCGGCCTCGGCGGCGCCGACCTGCCCGACCCCGCCCGCCTCGCCCGGCTCGCCGAGGCCGCGCTGGCGCTCGGCTCCCCGCTGGTCACCGAGCACCTGGCGTTCGTCCGGGCCGGCGGCCTGGAGGCCGGCCACCTGCTGCCCGTCCCCCGCACCCGGGACTCGCTGCGGGTGATCGCCGAGAACGTCCGGATCGCCCAGGACCAGCTGCCGGTGCCGCTCGCCCTGGAGAACATCGCCGCCCAGCTCGCCTGGCCGGACGACGAGTTCACCGAGGGCCAGTTCCTCGCCGAGCTGGTCGAGCGCACCGGCGTCCGGCTGCTGATCGACGTCGCCAACCTGCACACCAACCGGGTCAACCTCGGCATCGACCCGGCCGCCGAGCTCGACCGCCTGCCGCTGGAGGCGCTCGCCTACGTCCACGTCGCGGGCGGCACCCTGGTCGACGGCGTCTGGCACGACACCCACGCCCACCCCGTCACCGAGCCGGTGCTGGAGGTGCTGGCCGAGCTGTGCGCGCGGACCGCGCCGCCCGGGGTCCTGCTGGAGCGGGACGCCAACTTCCCGCCGCCCAGCGAGCTGGCCGGTGAACTGGACGCCATCCGCCGGGTGCTGGAGGGGAGCACCCGACGATGACCGACCTGACCGGGACCGCGCGGGACACCGCCGACCAGGACCACGCCGCCGCCCGGCGGCGCCTGGCCCGGCGCCAGGAGGAGCTGCTGGCCGCCCTGGTGGCCGGCGGCCCCGTCCCGCCCGGCTTCGACGAGCGGCAGGTCCGCGCCCAGTCCACCGGCCTGGCCGCCAAGCGGCGGGACACCACCGCCAAGGTGGCCCCCGACCTGCCCCGTACGCTCGGGGCGGGGTACGGGCCGCTCTTCCTCGACTACGCCCGCTCCCACCCGCAGACCGGCGGCTACCGGGCCGACGCCCGGGCCTTCGCGCAGTGGGTGCTCACCGACGGCGGCCCGCTCGCCGCCGACCACCGCCGGGCCCTGGAGCAGTGGCTCCACCCGGCCCCCGTACGACCGCCGGGCCCGCTCACCCGCCTGCGCCGGGCCCTGCGCCGGTAACCGGTAACCGGTAGCCGGTAGCCGGTAGCCGTCGACTGTCGGACACCCGGCCGGCCGTCGGCGACCGCGGGGCCACCGGGCCCTGACGAACCATCACCACCTCGGGGGGAACCGCCCATGTGGCACAACAGCTACTTCATCGTCCCGGCCGTCCTGCTGGCGGCCGCCGCGGTCCACGCGGTCCGGACCCGGCAGCGCATCGGCCAGGTCCGGTACGCCAAGGGCCTGCCCGGCCGCGGCCTGCCGCTGCTCGACACCGCGTTCCTGTCCGGCGGGCCGGCGCGGGTGTTCGACACCGCCCTGGTCCGGATGCACATGAGCGAGCAGGCCGTGGTCAGCCGCTCCGGCCTGGTCACGCTCACCGGCGCCAAGCCGTACGACGCCGTCGACAAGGCCGTCCAGGACGCCGTCGGACCGACCGGGAGCCGTCAGCTCGGCCCGCTGCGCCGCACCGTGATGCGCTCCACCGCCGTCCAGGAGATCGGCGACCGGCTCGCCGACCGCGGCCTGATGCGCCGCCCCGAGCGGCTGCGGCGGGCCCGCACCGCCCGCCGACTGCTCTGGCTCGCGCTGCTCCTGGTGGCGGCCTCCATGGTGGCCGCCCCGCTGCTCGACGACGGCGCCGCCGGCCACGAGCGCCCGAAGCTCTGGATCCCGGTCATCCTGCTGATCGTGGGCGTCGTCTCGCTGCTCGTCACCCCGCTCGTCAAGAGCCGGATCACCCCGGCCGGGCAGCGCCAGCTGTCCCTGATGCAGGGGCCGTGGAAGCCCAATGCCGGGGTGTCGCCGCGGCTGGCCGGCGGCGCGCTGCTGGGCGCGCTCGCGCTCGGCGGCCTGGCCGCCGCCGGGCTGGGGGAGCCGGAGCTGGAGGCCGCGATGCTGGCCGCGTCGACCGACGACGAGGAGTTCTTCCGGCAGGCCACCGCCGCGAACGGCTCCGCGACCTCCTCGTCCTCGTCGTCGTCCTCCTCCTGCTCCTCCGGCTCCGACGGCGGCTCCGCCGCCTGGTGCGGCTCCTCCGACTCCGGTTCCTCCGGCTCCTCCGGGTCCGGCTGCGGCTCGTCCGGCTGCGGGTCCTCCTCGTCGAGCTGCTCCTCGTCCTCCTCCAGCTGCGGCTCCAGCTCGTCGAGTTGCGGCTCCTCGTCGTCCTCCAGCTGCGGGTCGAGCTGCGGCGGTGGCGGCTGCGGCTCCTGACTCCGGCGGCACCCGGCGGATGTCACAGTTCGGTATCGCGAACCGGGAAGGCGTTCCGCGCGCAACCGGCACAGGCATACAACAAGCCCATGTGGTTGCTGTTCCTCATACCGGCCTGTGTCGCGGCTGTCCTGTCCTGCGTCCGACTGGTCCGGATGACCGCCACCGCCGACGCCCTAGCCGACCAGAGCGGCCTGCGGCCCCCCGAAGCCGTGGGCATCGGCCTGTACGAGACCGCCTACCTGGCCGGCGGCCCGGGCCGGGTGGTCGAACTCGCCCTCGTCCTGATGGCCGGCCGCGGACGGCTCCACCTGGCGCACACCGGCTGGACCACCGTGGTCGACCCCAGGGGCCGCAGCCGCCTGGAGCGGGCGGTCATCGCCACCGTCGGCCCCGAGGGCCAGTGCCGCACCGACGAGCTGCGCCAGGCGGTCGCCGAGCACCCCAACGTGCTGGAGATCGGCGCCCGGCTCGCCCTGGCCGGCCTGGCCACCCCGGCCCTGGTGCAGCGCAACACCGTGGTGGTGATCCGGCAGGTCCGGCACGCGCTGCTGCTGTCCCTGCTCCTGCTGGCCGCCTCGCTGGCCCTCGACGGCTTCACCGGCGGTGACACCCTCGCCCCGCTCGCCTGGTTCTCGCTGCCGCTGGTGCTCACCTCCGGCACCCTGCTGATGGCCCGCGTCGACGTCTACCCGTACACCCGCTGGGCCTCCCCGATCGGGCAGGAGGTGCTGCGCGAGGTCCGCCCGGCCCGCCAGCGCGGCCTGGCCGACGACGAGGAGCGCGAACTGCTCACCGCCGTCGCCATGAACGGCCCCGCCGCCCTGCCCGACGCCCGGCTCCGCGCCGCCCTGCGCCCGCACCGCGGCTAGGGCGGCGGCCTGTGGCCGGTCCGCCCGCCCGGCGCCGACCTGCCGCTGGACGACCTGCCCGGGCTGCTCACCGCCGCCTGCGCCGAGTACGGCCTGATCACCCTGCACACCGAACAGCTGGATCCGGACGTCTGCCGGGTCGGCACCGTCACCGGGCTGCGCCCCCGCTCACTGCGGCTGCACGAGGTCGACACCGAGGCCCGCTGGTACCCGGAGCCGACCAAGTACCGGCTCCGCGACGTCACCCGGGTCGGCCTCGGCGACCACTACACCTCCGTGCTGCGCGAGTTCGCCGGTCCGCGACCGGACCGCGACGGCACGGAGGCCGGCTCCCCCGTGTGACAAGGGGGAACCGGCCTCCGGGAGCCGTGGGCCGCTCCGGCCGGGTCGCTCAGACCAGGCCGTTCAGCAGCTCGCTCACCGGCTTGCGGCGCCCGGTGAAGAACGGCACCTCCTCGCGGACGTGCAGCCGGGCCCGGGAGGGGCGCAGGTCGCGCATCAGGTCGACGATCCGGTGCAGCTCGTCCGCCTCGAAGGCGAGCAGCCACTCGTAGTCGCCGAGCGCGAACGAGGCCACCGTGTTGGCCCGCACGTCCGGGTAGCCGCGCGCCATCTGGCCGTGCTCGGCGAGCATCGCGCGCCGCTCGGCGTCCGGCAGCAGGTACCACTCGTAGGAGCGGACGAACGGGTACACGCAGACGTAGTCGCGCGGGCGCTCGTCGGCCAGGAAGGCCGGGATGTGCGACTTGTTGAACTCGGCCGGGCGGTGCAGCGCCATGTTCGACCAGACCGGCTCCAGCAGCCGGCCGAGGCCGGTGCGGCGGAAGCGGTTGTACGCCTCCTGGAGATCGTCCGAGTCGGCGGCGTGCCACCAGACCAGGATGTCGGCGTCCGCACGCAGACCGGAGACGTCGTACGTACCGCGCACGGTCACGTCCTTGGCGTCCAGCTGCGCGAACAGCTCGTCCACCTCGGCGGCCAGGGCGGTGCGGTCCTCGGGCAGGCCGCCCTTGAGCTTGAACACCGACCACATGGTGTAGCGGATGACCTGGTTCAGGTCGCGCGCCTTCTTCTTCTCGGGCCGCTGCTCCGGCTCCCGCTCAACGCTCTCAGTCATGCGCCCATTGTCCTCTCCGTGGAACCTTCCCCGGTCGCCGGGGTCAGCAGTCTGTCGACGGCGGCCGCGGCGGCGGCCGCCGAACCGATGCACGCCGGAATGCCCACCCCGTCGTACGCGGCGCCGCACAGCGCCAGCTTGCCCACCCGCCCCGCCGCCGCCCGTACCCGGGCCACCCGGTCCAGGTGTCCCACCGGGTACTGCGGCAGACCGGCCGAGAACCGCGAGACGAAGGTGTCGTACGGCCGGGCGGTCAGCCCGATCGCCTCCCTGAGATCGGCCAGCGACCGCGCCACCAGCTCCTCGTCCGGCAGCCCCAGTGCCTCCTCCTCGCGGTACCGGCCCAGCGAGGTGCGCAGCAGGAACGCGTCCGGCGCGGAGCGCTCCAGCCAGCCCCACTTGTTCGAGGAGAAGGTCGACGCCTTGATCTGCCGCCCGTCCACCGGCGGCACCAGGAAGCCGCTGCCGCTCGGCGGCTCGGCCAGGTCGGCGCGGCGGAAGGCCAGGGTGACCAGGGCCATGCCCGCGTACTCGACGGCGTCCAGCTCGGTGGCGGCCGCCGGGGCGTCCTCGCGCAGCAGCCGGGCCGCGGCGGGGGCCGGGACGGCCAGCACCACGGCGTCCGCGTGCAGCACCTCGCCGCCGGTCACCACCCGCCAGCCGTCGGGGGTGCGGCGCAGCTCGTCCACCGGGGCGTCGGTGCGCAGGTCCACCCCCGCCCGGACACAGGCCGCGGCGACCGCGCCGGGCAGCGTACCGAGACCGCCGCGCAGGCCCTGGAACACCGGGGTGCCGACCACCTTCGGCCGCGAGGCCAGCTCGTGCACCCCCGCGACCAGCGAGCCGCCGTCACGCGCGATCGACAGCAGCTGCGGCACGGCGGCGCGCAGCGAGATCTCCTCGGCGCGGCCCGCGTAGACGCCGCCGAGCAGCGGCTCGACCAGCCGGTCCACCACCTCCTGGCCCAGCCGGTCGGCGACGTAGCGGCCGATCGCGACGTCGTCGCCGACCTCGGTGCTCCGCTCGTTCCGGGCCCGCTCCAGGCCCTCGTCGGTCAGCACCCCGGAGGCGGCCAGCGCCTCCAGATCACCGGGAACGCCCATCACCTGCCCGCCGGGCAGCGGCCGCAGCGCGCCGCGGGTCCAGATCGCGGCCTTCGCGGTGGTCGGCGGCTCCAGCTCCCCGCCGAGCCCGACCGCCCGCGCCAGCTCCACCGCCTCCGGCCGCCGGGCCAGCACCGACTCGGCCCCGAGGTCCACCCGGACCCCGCCGACCTCCCCGCCCCACAGCTTCCCGCCGACCCGCCCGGACGCCTCCAGCACCGTCACCCGCGCCCGCGCCGGCCCCCCGGCCGCCCCGCTCAGGAAGGCGGCCGCAGCCAGCCCCGCGATCCCACCACCGACGACGACGACCTGTGCATCCGACATGCTCCGCAGTCTCGCAGACCCTTACACCGGACCCTCAATCCGCTGCACGCCGGAGATCGATCGTGATCGGGAACGGCACCGGACGTTCCAGCGTCCCGCGGAAGATCCCGGCGGACACGTACGAGGAGGTCACCTCGTCCAGCTCGTAGACGTGCACGGCCACCCGGCTGCCCTCTTCCTCCTCGACGATCCAGTAGTGCGGGATGCCGGCCTCGGCGTACTTGCGGAACTTCACCCCGCGATCGCGGTGCTGCGACTCGCGCGACACCACCTCGACCACGAGCAGAACCTCGCCCGGGGCGTACCCGGTGCGATCGGGATCGAAGGCCGCGCGGGACACCAGCACATCCGGCTCCAACCGGTTCCGCTCGTCCAGCGTCACCGTCATCCAGCTCTCCGCCAGATCACCCTCCGGGGCGATCCGCTCCAGCGCCGAGGTCAGCCGCGACGTGACCCGGTTGTGCCACGAGCGCTGCGGCGTGAGCCGAAAGACCAAGGCGCCGTGCAGCAGCTCGGTGTGCGGTGGCGCCTGCGGCAGGTGGTCGAGATCGTCGGCGAACCACCCCTCCATGCGGGGCGCGTACATCCAATCCGGAAGTTCACTCATCATCCTGCACGAACGAGTTCATCTCCCCGTCGTTACGCTCCTGCCATGGAACCGATCGTGGTGAGTGCGTGTCTGGCCGGGATTCCCTGTCGGTACGACGGGCGGGCGAAGACCTCCGACGGCGCCGTGCGGCTGGTCGAGGAGGGGCGGGCCGTGGTGGTGTGCCCGGAGGGGGCGGGCGGGCTGCCGACGCCGCGGCCGCCGGCGGAGATCGTGGGCGGGGACGGCGCGGACGTGCTGGACGGGCGGGCCCGGGTGGTGGACGCGACGGGCGCGGACTGCACCGCGGAGTTCCTGGCCGGTGCCCGGGCGGCGCTGTCCGCCGCCGAGGAGGCGGGGGCCCGGCGGGCGGTGCTGATGGCGCGCAGCCCGTCCTGCGGCTGCGGTCAGGTGTACGACGGGACGTTCTCCGGGGAGCTGCGCCCGGGTGACGGGGTGACGGCGGCGCTGCTGCGCCGGGCCGGGATCGAGGTCACGGCCGGGTAGTGGGCCCCCGGAGTCCGGGGGCCCACCGCCCTGAGGTCAGCGTGCGCTGGCCTCGTGGACGAAGGCGACGAGGCGGCTGAGCGCGTCCGGGTCCATGGACGGCAGCACGCCGTGGCCGAGGTTGAAGATGTGGCCGCTTGTGCCGAGCGCCTGGGCGGCGTGCAGCACCTCGCGGGCCTTGGTCTCGACGACCTTGGTGGGCGCGTACAGCACCGCCGGGTCGAGGTTGCCCTGGAGGCCCTTGCCCTGGCCGACCCGCTCGGCGGCGACGTTCAGCGGGACCCGCCAGTCGACGCCGACGATGTCAGCGCCGGCCTGGCCCATCAGGCCGAGCAGCTCGCCGGTGCCGACGCCGAAGTGGATCCGCGGCACGCCGTACCCGGCGACGGCGTCGAAGACCTTGGTGCTGGACGGCATCACCGAGCGGCGGTAGTCGTCCGGCGCGAGCGCGCCGACCCAGGAGTCGAACAGCTGGACCGCGGAGGCGCCTGCCTCGATCTGCACCTTGAGGAAGGCCGAGGTGATGTCCGCGAGCCGGTCCACCAGGGCGGCCCACAGCTCGGGCTGCCCGTACATCATGGCCTTGGTGTTCTCGTGGTTCTTGGACGGGCCGCCCTCGATCAGGTAGCTGGCCAGCGTGTACGGCGCGCCGGCGAAGCCGATCAGCGGGGTCTCGCCGAGCTCGTCCACCAGCAGGCCGACGGCCTCGGTGATGTAGGGGACGTCGTCGGGCTCCAGCGGGCGCAGCCGCTTCAGGTCCTCGGCGGTGCGGATCGGGTCGGCGATGACCGGGCCGATGCCGGGCTTGATGTCGACGTCGATGCCGACGGCCTTGAGCGGCACCACGATGTCGCTGAAGAAGATCGCGGCGTCCACCTTGTGCCGGCGCACCGGCTGGAGGGTGATCTCCTTGACCAGCTCGGGCCGCATGCAGGACTCCAGCATGGGGATGCCCTCGCGGACCTTCAGGTACTCGGGCAGCGAGCGGCCGGCCTGGCGCATGAACCACACCGGGGTGTGCGGCACGGGCTCGTGCCGGCAGGCGCGCAGGAACGCCGAGTCGTGCGCGGCGCCGCGGCGCCCGGGGGTGGTCGGGCCGTCGTGGGTGGCCGCCGTGCTGTCTGCCGTAGTCTCGCTCACCGTCAAATCTTCGCACGCGTGCCGGGCCCGGTTTCCCGGCCGGTCTCGTCGGTTCCTCCAAGATCTGTCCGGGTTTGCCGTTCCGGCACGCCGCTGGGAGAGAAGTTGCGGCGATAACCCCGTTCTTCGACCTAGTCTTCGGGACATGGCAGCGGTCGGAGGGCACCCCGCACAGGGTGGCGGAGCAGGTGGCGGAGCGGGTCGCGAGGGGGCGCCGAGCGAGTTCCGGGCGGCCGTGGCGGCCCTGGACGGGGCCCGGTTGCGGCCCGAGGTGCAGCTCTCCCCCGCGCCGGCGCCGCGCCGGCTCGCCCCGTACTCGTTCGCGGTGACCGCCTCGGTCGAGGTGGACGGCGAGGAGCTGGCGGACGGCCGGCTGGTGCTGCTGTACGACCCGGCCGGGCAGGAGGCCTGGAACGGGGAGTTCCGGGTGGTCACGATGACCCGGGCCGAGCTGGAGCCGGAGATGGCCGGCGACCCGATGCTCTCCGAGGTGGGCTGGGCCTGGCTGCTGGACTCCCTGCAGGCGCACGCCGCCGGGTTCGCGGAGCCGTCCGGCACGGTGACGCTGGCCTCCTCCCAGTACTTCGGGGGTCTGGCGGACCGCCCGTCCTCGACGGAGATCGAGATCCGGGCCTCCTGGACCCCGGCCGACGGCCGTTTCGAGCGGCACCTGGCGGCCTGGGGGGACCTGCTGTGCGTCAGCGCCGGCCTGCCGCCGGCCGCCCCGGCTCCGCAGGGTCCCGCCGAGGTTCCTTCACTCGGTGGAGTGGTCCCGATGCCGGCCCGGCGACGCCCGCGGTCGCACTGACGGGTGGTGTGCGGCTCCGGCGGCACCCGGGGGCCGGACGCCACCCCCAGGGCTGACGGAGTGTGACTTCGGACCCGCTCTGCGTCAATTCATCGGTCGATACCGACCGATCGGCACCGAATCTGATCGATTTTGTGCGAATACCAGGCATGTCGCATCAATCATTTGCGCGATTTGTCCGTATTGTTACTCACTAGATCGTGATCTTTCGCTAAAGCCGGGCACGGATGCTGCCGAAGCAGACTGTGACCCTTTCCCAACGCGGAACACTCCGACCGCCCCCATCGGGGTTCCGTCCGCCACTCCCCGCAGGAGGCCTGGTGTCGGTCCTTCTTGAGCACCCCGCAAACGTGGTCGCCTACCGGCCGACCAAGCCCACCGCCATGGTGGTCATCGCCGATCCCCGTGTCCGAAACACCGTCACCCGCCACCTGTGGGCCCTCGGTGTCCGGGACGTGATCGAGGTGTCCTCCATCGCCGAGGCCCGCCCACGGGTCTCCACCCCCCGCGACATCTGCGTCGCCGACGTCCACCTCCCGGACGGCTCCGGGCTGACCATCCTCGCCGAGACCCGCGCCGCGGGCTGGCCCAACGGCCTGGCGCTGTCCGCCGCCGACGACATCGGCGCGGTCCGCAGCGCGCTGGCCGGCGGCGTCAAGGGATACGTGGTGACCGGCACCCGGACGAACGTCGCGATGCCGGGCCGCCCCGGGATGCCGCTCGGCGCCGCCGGGCTGGCCGGCCGGATGCGCCGCCCCGGGATGCCGGGCATGCCGGGCGCGGCCGGAGCACCGGGCGCCCCCGGAGCCCCTGGTGCGCCCGGCGCGCAGCAGGCCGCCTACCGCGAGCTTTCCGGCCGCGAGGTCGAGGTGCTGCGGCTGGTCGCCGAGGGCCAGTCCAACAAGGCGATCGGCGTGGCGATGGGCCTGTCGGCGCTCACCGTGAAGAGCCACCTCGCCCGGATCGCCCGCAAGCTGGGCACCGGCGACCGCGCCGGCATGGTCGCGGTCGCGCTGCGCACCGGCATCATCCACTGAGCCGGACGCTCCGGACCGCTGCGGCGGCCGAGGAGGAACGTTTCCTCCTCGGCCGCCGCGGCGCTGTTCCGGGGCCCGCCGTCGAACTCCCGTCGTCAACCTCCCGCCGCCGAACTCCCGTCACCCCCGGAGGGCCCGCGGCGGGCGAACCGCGCCCCGGAGCGGGGCGGGCCGCCCCCGGGCGATCAACAGTCTGACCAGTCCGACAACACTCCCGGCCGCGAGGACCGTCGTACCCTTGGGGGGGTGACCGACGCCGTAGCAGCCATCCCAGAAGAAGCAGCCCCGGTCCCGCTCCTTGAGCCGAGGGAGGGGATCCCGCCCGTCGTGGCGGACGAACAGGCGCTGGGCGCCGTCGTCGCCGCCTTCGCCGCGGGCACCGGACCGGTGGCCGTCGATGCCGAACGGGCCTCCGGCTACCGCTACGGGCAGCGCGCCTACCTCATCCAGCTGCGCCGCGCGGGTTCCGGCTCCGCCCTGATCGACCCGATCGCCTGCCCGGACCTCAGTGCGCTCGGCAAGGCGGTCGAGGACGCCGAGTGGGTCGTCCACGCGGCCAGCCAGGACCTGCCCTGCCTGTCCGACGTCGGCATGAGACCCCAGCGCCTGTTCGACACCGAGCTGGCCGGGCGGATCGCCGGCTTCGCCCGGGTCGGCCTCGGGCCGATGACCGAGAACGTGCTCGGGCTGAGCCTGTCCAAGGAGCACTCCGCGGTCGACTGGTCCACCCGCCCGCTGCCCGAGCCGTGGCTGCGCTACGCCGCTCTGGACGTCGAGGTGCTGGTCGAGCTGCGCGACGCACTCGAACAGGAGCTGGACGCCCAGGGCAAGCTCGGCTGGGCGATGGAGGAGTTCGCCTCGATCGCCGCCGCGCCCCGCCCGGGCCCGCGCAACGACCCGTGGCGCCGCACCTCGCAGCTGCACAAGATCCGCCGCCGCCGTCAGCTGGCCGTGGTGCGCGAGCTGTGGCTGGTCCGCGACCGGATGGCGCAGGACCGCGACGTCTCCCCCGGCCGGGTGCTCGCCGACGCGGCGATCGTCAACGCCGCGCTGGCCATGCCGCTGAACATCGCCTCCCTGCAGGCCGTCCAGGGCTTCGGCCCGCGGGTGCACCGGCGCCAGCTGGAGCAGTGGCTGGCGGCCGTGCAGCGCGCCCGGGAGATCCCGGAGAACATGCTGCCGCCGGCCACCGCGCCGCACGACGGACCGCCGCCGCCGCGGGCCTGGGCCGAGAAGGACCCGGTGGCCGCCGCCCGGCTGTCCGGCGCGCGCGCCGCGATCAGCGAGCTGGCCGAGCGGTACCACGTGCCGGCCGAGAACCTGATGACCCCGGACACCGTCCGCCGGGTCTGCTGGCACCCGCCGACCGAGCCGGGCCCCGAGGCCGTGGCCGCCGCCCTGCGCGGGTTCGGCGCCCGGCAGTGGCAGGTGGACCTGGTGGCGCCGGCGGTGGCCGCCGCGTTCGCCGCGGCCGCGGCCCAGGACTGATCACGGCAACACGTGGAAGGGGATGTCATCCGTACGGGTGGCATCCCCTTCGTCGTACCCCTTCGTCGTGCCCGCCCGTCGTACCCGTTCGTCGCACCGTTCGCCGCGCCCGGGAACGACGCTCCTGGTCGGACGGGCCGGGGAACGTGTCGGGGGACACATGGTCGGATCCCTCCGAGGGGCCTGGGCAGGTTGGTTACCGGCGGGTAGCATGGCGGTGATGCGGCGCCGCTCGGGTCTTCGACGGCGGCAGCCCGCCCAATCGTCATGTTGGTCCCTGGGAGGAGAGCCCCCGTGCCTCGTACCGCGAGGGACGTCGTCTTCGTCGATGGCGTCCGCACCCCGTTCGGCAAGGCAGGCCCGAAGGGCATCTACCACGAGACGCGCGCCGACGACCTCGTCGTCAAGTGCATCCGGGAGCTCGTGCGCCGTAACCCGAACCTGCCCGTCGAGCGCATCGACGAGGTCGCCGTCGCGGCCACCACGCAGATCGGCGACCAGGGCCTGACCATCGGGCGCACCGCCGCCCTGCTGTCCGGCCTGCCGAAGTCCGTCCCCGGCTACGCGATCGACCGCATGTGCGCCGGCGCGCTGACCGCCGTGACCACCACCGCCGGCGGCATCGCCTTCGGCGCGTACGACGTGGTCGTGGCCGGCGGTGTCGAGCACATGGGCCGCCACCCGATGGGCGAGGGCGTCGACCCGAACCCGCGCTTCGTCTCCGAGAAGCTGGTCGACGAGTCCGCCCTGTTCATGGGCATGACCGCGGAGAACCTGCACGACCGGTTCCCGCACCTGACCAAGGAGCGCTGCGACGCCTACGCCGTGCGCTCCCAGGAGAAGGCCGCCAAGGCGTACGCCAACGGCGACATCCAGCCCGACCTGGTGCCGATCTCGATCCGCAACACCAACCCCGAGGTCGGCGAGACCGGCTGGGGCCTGGCCACCGTGGACGAGCCGCTGCGCCCGGGCACCACGATGGAGTCGCTGGCCGGCCTGAAGACCCCGTTCCGCCCGCACGGCAACATCACCGCGGGCAACTCGGCCGGTCTGAACGACGGCGCCACCGCCTCGCTGCTGGCCGCCGAGGACGTCGCCGAGGAGCTCGGCCTCCCGGTCAAGATGCGCCTGGTCTCCTTCGCCTTCGCGGGCGTCGAGCCCGAGGTCATGGGCATCGGCCCGGTGCCGGCCACCGAGAAGGCGCTGGCCAAGGCCGGTCTGACCATCGACGACATCCAGGCCTTCGAGATCAACGAGGCCTTCGCCGTCCAGGTCCTGTCCTTCCTGGACCACTACGGCATCGCGGACGACGACGAGCGGGTCAACCCGTACGGCGGCGCGATCGCCTTCGGCCACCCGCTGGCCTCCTCCGGCGTGCGCCTGATGAACCAGCTGGCCCGCCGCTTCGAGCAGCGCCCGGACGTCCGCTACGGCCTCACCACGATGTGCATCGGCTTCGGCATGGGCGGCACCATCATCTGGGAGAACCCCCACTGGAGCGGAGCGACCCAGAACACCGAGCTCGAGGGTGGTAAGTGACCATGACGAACACCACCGAGCTGCTGACCCGCGGCGCCGAGCTCTTCCCGGGCGAGGTCATCACGACCGCGCACGTCCGCCACCTCGACCTGCCGCTGCAGGCCGGCCGGCTGGCCCTGATCACCCTGGACAACGGCTTCGACCACACCAAGCCGACCACCTTCGGCCCGGGCTCGCTGCTCAAGCTGAACGAGGCGCTGGACCAGGTCGCGGCCGAGGCCGCCGAGGGCGCGATCGTCGGTGCCGCGATCACCGGCAAGCCGTTCATCTTCGCGGTCGGCGCCGACCTCAAGGGCGTCGAGCTGCTCAAGGAGCACGCGGACGCGCTGGCCATCGGCAAGGGCGGCCACGACGTCTTCCAGCGGATCGCCACACTGCCCGTCCCCACCTTCGCCTTCTACAACGGCGTGGCGATGGGCGGCGGCGTCGAGGTCGGCCTGCACTGCGACTACCGCACGGTGTCGGCGGGCGTCCCGGCCTTCTCGCTGCCCGAGGTCTTCCTCGGCCTCGTCCCCGGCTGGGGCGGCTGCACCATCCTGCCGAACCTGGTGGGTGCCGGTAAGGCCGTCAAGGTCATCGTCGAGAACTCGATGAACCAGAACAAGCAGCTCAAGGGCAAGGACGTGTTCGAGCTGGGGATCGCCGACGCGATCTTCGAGCCGGCCGACTTCCTGGAGCAGTCGCTGCTCTGGGCCGCCAAGGTCGTCAAGGGCGACGTCGTCGTCGAGCGCGAGGCGATCGACCGCGGCAAGGCCTGGGACGACGCCGTCCTCTGGGGCCGCATGGTCGCCGACGCCAAGGTGCACGGCGCCGCTCCGGCCGCCTACAAGGCGCTGGACATCATCGCCGCCGCCAAGGACTTCGACCTCGCGGACAAGGCCAGCCTGCAGGCCGGCTTCGACGCCGAGGACGCGGCCCTGGCCGACCTCATCATGAGCGGCGAGCTGCGCAGCGGCATCTACGCCTTCAACCTGGTTCAGCGCCGGGCCAAGCGCCCGGTCGGCGCGCCGGACAAGTCGCTGGCCCGCCCGGTCACCAAGGTCGGCGTCGTCGGCGCCGGTCTGATGGCCTCGCAGCTGGCGCTGCTGTTCGCCCGCCGTCTGGAGGTGCCGGTGGTCCTCACCGACATCGACCAGGCGCGCGTGGACAAGGGCGTCGGCTACGTCCACGCCGAGATCGACAAGCTGCTCGGCAAGGGCCGGATCGGCCAGGACAAGGCCAACCGTCTCAAGGGCCTGGTCTCCGGCTCGCTGGACAAGGCCGCCGCCTTCGGCGACGCGGACTTCGTCATCGAGGCCGTGTTCGAGGAGATGGGCGTCAAGCAGGCCGTCTTCGCGGACCTGGAGAACGTGGTCTCGCCGACCTGCGTGCTGGCGACCAACACCTCCTCGCTGTCGGTCACCGAGATGGCCTCGAAGCTGAAGCACCCCGAGCGGGTCGTCGGCTTCCACTTCTTCAACCCGGTCGCGATCCTGCCGCTGCTGGAGATCGTCCGCGGCGACTCGACGGACGACGCCTCGCTGGCCACCGCCTTCGCGGTGTCCAAGAAGCTGAAGAAGACCTCGGTGCTCTGCAAGGACCGCCCCGCGTTCGTGGTGAACCGGATCCTGACCCGCTTCATGGGCGAGATCCAGGGCATCATCGACGAGGGCACCCCGATCGCCGACGTCGAGAAGGCCGTCGAGCCGCTCGGCCTGCCGATGTCCCCGATCGTGCTGCTGGAGCTGGTCGGCCCGGCCATCGCCCTGCACGTCTCGGAGACCCTGCACGGCGCCTTCCCGGAGCGGTTCACCGTCTCCGAGAACCTCGCCAAGGTGGTCAAGGCCGGCAAGCGCGGCTTCTACACCTGGACGGACGGCCAGCAGGTCCTCGACCCCGAGGTGCTGGAGCTGCTGACCTTCGGCGACTCGGTGCTCACCGGGGAGCAGGTCCGCGCCCGCGCCCTGGAGGCCGTGGCGCAGGAGATCGGCCTGATGCTGGAGGAGGGTGTCGTCGCCGAGGCGCAGGACATCGACCTCTGCATGATCACCGGTGCCGGCTGGCCCTTCCACCTGGGCGGGATCACCCCGTACCTGGACCGTGAGGGCGTCTCGGAGCGGGTGAACGGCAAGGCCTTCCTCGCCCCCGGCGTGGCCTCGGTGCCCGCGTAACGCAGGGCCCGAACACGGAGGAGCCCCGGTGACCATGCGGTCACCGGGGCTCCTCCGTGTGTACGGGGCTGCCGCCCGGACGCGGCGTGTACGGCGTTTCCGCCCGAGGTCCTGTGTACGGCGCTGCCGCCGGGAACCCGGCGTGTACGGCGTTGCCGCGAGGAAACCGGGTGCGGGCCGCCTCAGTGCTTGAGGCGGTACACCACGGTGTCGGCGAAGACGCCGACCATCTCGTAGTGGGTGTCCAGCAGGTTCTCGATCCGGGGGACCATGACCGGCTGGTACGGGGCGATGCCGGAGTCGTCGACCACGACCTCGGGCAGGCCGTTGGCCAGCTCCTTGTCGAAGGTCTGCCAGGCGTTGGAGACGCTGAACTGCTCGCCGACGTTCTGGTTGCCGTCCTTGCCGCCGCTGTAGTTGGTGAGGAAGCCGGCGGTCAGGTAGCGGGTGGCGGGCTTGCGGTCGGCCAGCCAGTACAGCTCGGGGTGCATGCCCCAGACCAGCACGGTGTCCTTGGGGGTGGTCTGGGCGGCGACGGCGGTGGCGACCTCGGTGGTGCGGTTGAGCCGCTCCCCCGGCCAGGCCAGCGCCAGGCTCCAGAACACCGTGGCGGCGGCCGTGGTGTACAGCAGGACGGGCTTCCAGCGGATCGCCGAGGTGGCGACCGCCCCGGTGCCCAGCAGCACCAGCGGCGGGATCAGCTGGAGGTAGTAGTGGCCGAAGAAGTGGAAGCCCACGCTGACCGCGACGACCGAGGAGAGCAGCCAGACCCACAGGTCGGTGGTCGAGCCGTGCTCCTCGCCGGCCACCGGCAGCGGGCGGTGGCGGTGCTTGAGCCAGAGCCGGCGTCCGACCGGGAGCAGGAAGCCCAGGCCGGCCGCGGCCAGGATGGCCGAGTTGCCGAAGGCCCGGCCGAGCATCTGGAGCCAGGCGCCGCCGAAGGAGGCGTAGTCGCCGCTGCCGGTGACCACCCAGAAGAGGAAGCCCTTGGGCTTGGTGAGGATCACCGCGACCAGCGCTATCGGCAGGGTGAAGCCGAACCCGATCTTGAACAGCGCGGGCGGCCAGCGCACCCCGCGCCGGCGGGCGTCCTGGAACAGCATCCAGAGCACCGGCAGCAGCACCGCGCCGCCGGTCTGCTTGGTCAGTGAGCAGAGGGCGACCGCGATGCCCGCGGCCAGCCAGCGGCGCCGTTCGGCGTACCGGAAGGCGGCCACCATGGCGGGCAGCATGAAGACCTCGAAGGTCGCCGCCTGAGTATCCTCCGGGGAGAGCCCGATGGAGACCAGCAGGTAGAGCAGTCCGGCCCCGGCCCCGGCCCGGTTGCCCCAGCGGCCGCGGGCGATCGAGGCCAGCAGGATCGCGGTGACCAGGTGGGCCACCACCGCCAGGGTGCGCAGCGGCCAGAGCGAGGCGGAGCCGAAGACCGCGAAGCAGGCCTGGTAGAGCCAGGGCAGCAGCGGTGGTTTGCGGTCCACCACGGTGTCGTACAGCACCCCGCCGTCCGCCAGCATCCGGGCCTGGGTGGCCAGGAAGCCCTCGTCCGGGCTCCAGACGGGCCGGGCGAAGGAGGGGATGTGGGTGAGCAGCGCGACCAGCGCGAGCACCGGCACCAGCCTGGTCCAGTACCCGGTGAGAACACGGGTACGGACGCGCTCGGGCAGGCGCTCGGCCAGTCCGGTGAGGCGGAGGCGGGTGGGGGTCGGCACGGGTGACAACCTACCGGGCGGGATCGGCGCCGGTGGCGCCGGTCCCGCCTTTCAGTGCGATTGTCAGCTTGTTCCGTGACGAACTGTTACGGAGTTACGACAAACGGTCGTCTGCGGAACGGGTGACCGCTCCCCCGGACGGTCTCCGGTCAGGCCTTGACCGGCGCCGCGTCCAGCCTGGCGACCAGGGCCGTCACCTTTCGGGCGATGTCCGGGGCGTTCAGGCCGATCTCGGCCAGGATCTCGGCCCGGCTGGCGTGGTCCAGGAACTCCTGCGGGATGCCGAAGTCGCGCACCGGCAGGTCCACGTCCGCGTCCCGCAGCGCCTGCGCCACGGCGGCGCCGACGCCGCCCACCCGGCCGTTGTCCTCGATCGTGACGACCACCCGGTGCTCGGCGGCCAGGCCCGGCAGGGCCGCGTCCACCGGCTTGACCCAGCGCGGGTCCACCACGGTGGCGGTGACGCCCTGGGCGGCCAGCAGGTCGGCGACCTCCAGGCTGGTGGGGGCCATCGCGCCGACCGAGACGATCAGCACGTCGGCGCGGTGGGCGCCGGAGGGCTCCTCGGCGGCGCGCAGCACGTCCATGCCGCCGATCCGGCCGACCGCGGGGACGGCCGGGCCGACCGTGCCCTTGGAGTAGCGGACCACGGTCGGGGCGTCCTTGACCTCGACGGCCTCGCGCAGCTGCGCGCGGACCTGGTCGGCGTCGCGCGGGGCGGCCAGCCGCAGGGTCGGGATGATCTGCAGCATCGACATGTCCCACATGCCGTTGTGCGAGGCGCCGTCGTCGCCGGTGACGCCGGCCCGGTCCAGGACGAAGGTGACGCCCAGCTTGTGCAGGGCGACGTCCATCAGGACCTGGTCGAAGGCCCGGTTGAGGAAGGTCGCGTAGACCGCGAACACCGGGTGCAGGCCGTTGGTGGCCAGGCCGGCCGCGCTGGTGACGGCGTGCTGCTCGGCGATGCCGACGTCGAAGATCCGGTCCGGGAAGGCCTCGGCGAACGGGGCCAGGCCCACCGGGTGGAGCATCGCGGCGGTGATGCCGACGATGTCCTCGCGCTCGTGGCCGAGCGCGACCATCTCCTCGGCGAAGACCGAGGTCCAGCTCCGGCCGCCACCGCTCGTGATCGGCAGGCCGGTCTCCGGGTGGATCTTGCCGACCGCGTGGAAGCGGTCCTCGTCGTTGTTCTCGGCGGCGTGGTAGCCGCGGCCCTTCTCGGTGAGGCAGTGCACGATCACCGGGCCGCCGAAGCCGCGCGCCTTGGTCAGCGCGGACTCCAGGGCGGCCATGTCGTGGCCGTCGATCGGGCCGATGTACTTGAGGCCGAGGTCCTCGAACATGCCCTGCGGGGCGA
>NZ_LFVW01000158.1:0-2586 GCF_001182915.1 Kitasatospora sp. MY 5-36 | reverse complement strand
CCTTGCCCCAGGACAGGAAGCGCTCGTAGCCCTGGGTGGTGCGCAGGGTGGCGAGGTGGTTGGCCAGGCCGCCGATGGTCGGGGAGTACGAGCGCTCGTTGTCGTTCACGACGATGACGAGCGGGCGGTCCTTGGCGTCGGCGATGTTGTTGAGCGCCTCCCAGGCCATGCCGCCGGTGAGCGCGCCGTCGCCGATCACCGCGACGACCGGGTCGTTCTTGCCCAGGATCTGGTTGGCCTTGGCCAGGCCGTCGGCGTACGAGAGGACCGTGGAGGCGTGCGAGTTCTCGATCACGTCGTGCTCGGACTCGGCCCGGGACGGGTAGCCGGACAGGCCGCCCTTCATCCGCAGCCGGGAGAAGTCCTGGCGGCCGGTGAGCAGCTTGTGGACGTAGCTCTGGTGGCCGGTGTCGAAGAGGATGCGGTCGCGCGGGGAGTCGAAGACCCGGTGCAGCGCGATGGTGAGCTCCACCACGCCGAGGTTGGGCCCGAGGTGGCCACCCGTCTTGGAGACCTCGGTCACCAGGAAGGTCCGGATCTCCTGGGCCAGTGCGGCCAGCTGTCCGGGCGTGAGCCGGTCGAGATCGCGCGGTCCCCGAATGCGGGTCAGCAGGGCCACCCGTTCCTCCTCGTTCAGTGTTCGCGGACCACGGACGGTCCGACGGGCGTCGCTGCCCGGCCCGGCGGCAGTCCGACGGTCCGGCCGGTGGCGACCGGTCGAGTCTAATGTCCGCCTGCCGGACACCAAGCGGCGCGCCCGGTGCCACCGTTCGGTTACCGCCATTCCGGGAGGTCGGGCCGGGAAGCCGGGTCACCTCAGGTTGACGTACAGGCGTTTGAATACGCGGGCGGACCGGACGGCGGCGTCAGGCGCGGCCCAGCGCGCCGGACTCCCCCATCTCGCTCATCACCAGGGCCAGCGCGCCGAGCACCTCGGCCCGGCCGCCGAGGGTGCCGGGGACGACCGAGAGCTGACGAGCCGCGCTCGGGATCGCGTACCGGGCCACCGAGTCCCGGATCGGGGCGAGCACCAGCTCACCGGCCTCGGCGAGGTCCCCGCCGAGGATCACCCGGCGGGGGTTCAGCAGGTTGCAGAGGGTGGCGACGCCGGTGCCGATCTGCCGGCCCGCGTCGGCGATCACCCGGCGGCAGCCGAGGTCGCCCTGCTGGGCCAGCTCGACCACCCGGGGCAGGCTGAGGTCCTGGCCGAGGGTGGGGGCGAGCAGCGAGAGCAGGTAGCGGGAACCGACGAAGGTCTCCAGGCAGCCGCGGTTGCCGCAGCGGCAGACCGGCCCGGCCTCGTCCAGGGTGATGTGCCCGATCTCACCCGCGGTGCCGCCCGGGCCGCGGTAGATCTGGCCGTTCACCACCAGCCCGGCGCCGACCCCGCTGGCGACCTTGATGTAGGCGAGGTCGCTCAGCCCGCGGCCGGCGCCCCAGACCAGCTCGCCGAGCGCACCCAGGTTGGCGTCGTTGTCCACGTGCACCGGCATGCCGAGCCGCTCGGCCAGCTCCCGGCCCGGGGCGATGCCCGTCCAGCCGGGCAGGATCGCGGTGGAGCCGAGCGCGCCGGTCTCCACGTCGATCGGGCCGGGCACGCCGAGGCCGACGCCGATCACCTTGTCGGAACGGAAGCCGGCCTGCGTCAGCAGCCGCTCGACCATCGCCTCGGCGCGGTCGAAGCCCTGCTGGGCGGAGACGTCGACGTCGATCGGGGCGCTCTCCTCGGCCAGCACCCGGTGGGCCAGGTTGCCGACCGCGACACGCAGGTGGGTGTGGCCGAAGTCGATGCCGACCACGATGCCGGCGTCCCCGCTGAGCGAGACGCTGCGGGCGCGGCGGCCGCCGGAGGAGGTGTCGGCGACCACGACGGTGCCGCTCTCCTTCAACTCCCGCACGATGTTGGACACGGTGGCCGCGGACAGTCCGGTGCCGCGGGCGATCTCGGCCTGGGTCAGCGAGCCGGCCATCCGCACCGCGCGGAGCACCCGTTCCAGGTTCGCCCGGTGCAGCGACGACTGCGAGCCCGGTGTGTCCGTCGACATGATCCACCCTCCCAGGGCGGGGACCCCTCCGCCGGGCGTCCCCTTCAACTCCTGAAGGGTACGGCCCGGGGGCCCGGGCGGGGATCCCGGCTGCGGCGGGCGGGCGCGCAGGGGGGCGCGGACGGCGGCCGCCCGGCGCGGGCCGGCGAGCGGGGGCGCGGGCGTGGGGGCGCGGTGATCGGGGGGTGAAGGTGTTGCGCGGCCTGGACCTGCGGGGACGGGGAACCGCCGTCCTGGCGACGGCCGAAAACCACGCACCACTAACATGGTGCCACTTCTCACCCGTCCCAATCGGGGCCGTGGACGGCACCGCCAGGGGGACGCATCCAGACATGACGGGGAATCAGATGGCAGGGGATCACCCTACGCCGGGTACAGGCGAAACGCCCGGCAGCGGTCCGCAGGACAACCGGGGCGTCTCGTTCGGGCGCCCGCCGGGCGGCGGGGTCGATCCGGCCGCCGTCGCGGACCAGATGACGCAGCTCGACGGCGCCGCCGTCCCGGGGCAGGTCACCCCGGGCCCGGTCGCGCCCGCGGGCCC
>NZ_LFVW01000157.1:0-10329 GCF_001182915.1 Kitasatospora sp. MY 5-36 | reverse complement strand
CGGGTCGGCGGCGAGCGCCCGGACGGCGTCCACCACGGCCGCCTCGGAGGCGCCGTCCAGGTTGGCGGTCGGCTCGTCCAGCAGCACCAGCGGCCGGTCCTCGGCGAGCAGCACCCGGGCGAGGGCGAGGCGCTGGCGCTGCCCGGCGGAGAGCCCGGCGCCGTCCTCCCCGAGGACGGCGGCCAGGTCGGTCACGAAGTCGAGCGCGTGCGCGGCCCGCAGCGCCGTCCAGAGCTGCTCGTCGGTGGCCTCCGGCCGGTAGAGCCGCAGGTTCTCGGCGACCGTCCCGGCGAACAGGTGCGGGTGCTGCGGCACCCAGGCGATCTGCCGCCGCCAGCTCTCCGGCTCCAGCTCGGCCAGGTCGTACGTCGTACGGCCGTCGGCGGCGGTGATCCGGACGGTGCCCGACGACGGGGCGGTGAGGCCGAGCAGCACGGCCAGCAGGGTGGACTTGCCGGCGCCGCTGGGGCCGGTGAGCGCCGTGCTGGAGCCCGGGCGCAGGGTCAGCGCGGCGCCGTCCAGCGCCGGCTCGGTGCGCCCGGGGTGCCGGACGACCAGGCCCTCGGCGGCGATCACGGCGCTCGCGAGGTCGGGCGCCGGGGTGGTGCCGGCGGCGGGCAGCGGGGTCTCCAGCACCCGGAACAGCTCGTCGGCGGCGGTCAGCCCCTCGACGCTGGAGTGGTAGAGCGCGCCGACCTGGCGGATCGGGAAGTACACCTCGGGGGCGAGCACCAGGATCAGCAGCCCGGTCTCCAGGTCGAGCGTGCCGTCCACCAGCCGGAAGCCGACGGTGACGGCGACCAGCGCGACGGACAGGGTGGAGAGCAGCTCCAGGGTGAAGGAGGAGACGAAGGCGATCCGCAGGGTGCGCAGGGTGGCCCGGCGGTAGTCGGCGGTGATCCGGGCGATGGTGGCGGCCTGGGTGCGGGCCCGGTTGAACACCTTGAGGGTGGGCAGTCCGGCGACCACGTCGAGGAAGTGGTGGGAGAG
Organism: Kitasatospora sp. MY 5-36; assembly: GCF_001182915.1. Taxonomy (NCBI): domain Bacteria; kingdom Bacillati; phylum Actinomycetota; class Actinomycetes; order Kitasatosporales; family Streptomycetaceae; genus Kitasatospora; species Kitasatospora sp. MY 5-36. Next base: position 9,339 of record NZ_LFVW01000157.1, on the reverse strand, counting down.
CCGGGACAGGGTGTTCCACTGCCGGTCCATCCGGGACTGGGTGGCCATCCCGATCAGCACCATGAACAGCGGGATCAGCGGCAGCGTCCCGGCGATGACCGCGGCCGAGGTGAAGTCGGCGCCGACGATCCGCAGCAGCACGATCACCGGGACGACCACGGCCAGCGCCAGCTGCGGCAGGTAGCGGGCGAAGTAGTCGTCCAGCGCGTCGATGCCGCGGGTGGCGAGGGTGGTGAGTTCGCCGGTGCGCCGGCCCGCCAGGTAGGACGGGCCGAGCGCGGTGGCGTGGTCGAGCAGCCGGCGCCGCAGGGTGGACTTCACCCGGGCGACGGACCGGTGGGCGGTGAGTTCGGTGAGCCAGCCGACCAGCCCGCGCCCGACCGCGGTCAGGGCGAGCAGCAGCAGCGGCGTGGTCAGCTCGCCGAGCGTCGCCCCGCGCTGGAAGGCGCGGACGACGATCTCGGCGATCAGACTCGCCTGGGCGACCACCAGGGCCGCGCCGACCGCGCCGAGCAGCACGGATCCGGCGAGGAAGGCCCTGGTGGTGCGGGCGTACCCGAGGAGTCGGGGGTCGACCGGCTTCACGGCGTCAGGCCTGGTCGAGCGGGGCGGCCGGGTTGTGCCCGGGGATGTGCTGGACGCCGATCCGCTTGCGGAACACCCAGTACGTCCAGCCCTGGTAGAGCAGCACCAGCGGGGTGAAGATCGCCGCCACGACGGTCATCACCTTCAGCGTGTACGGCGAGGACGCGGCGTTGGCGACGGTCAGGCTCCACTCCGGGTTCAGCGTGGAGGGCATGACGTCCGGGAAGAGCGCCAGGAAGAGCATCGCGACCGCGGCCACGATGGTCGCCCCGGAGAGGCTGAACGCCCATCCCTCGCGGCCGAGCTGGTTGGCCGCCAGGGCGCCGAGCAGGGCGACCACCGCGACGATCATCGCGGCGAGGCTGCGGCCGTTGCCGTGGTCGACCTGGGTCCAGGTCAGGAAGGCCAGCGCCAGCACGGCGGTCGCCAGGCCGGAGACCAGGGCGGACCTGCGGGCCCGCTCGCGGATCTCGCCGACCGTCTTGAGCGCGGCGAACACCGAGCCGTGCAGGGTGAACAGGGCGAGCGTCACCAACCCGCCGAGCAGCGCGTACGGGTTCAGCAGGTCCCAGAGGGTGCCGACGTAGTTCTTCTGCGCGTCGATGTCCACGCCGCGCACGATGTTGGCGAAGGCCACGCCCCAGAGGAAGGCCGGGAGGAGGGAGGTCCAGAAGATGGCCTCCTCCCAGTTCCGCTGCCAGCGGGCGCCGTCGTTCTTGGCCCGGTACTCGAAGGCCACCCCGCGGACGATCAGGCAGACCAGGATGACCAGCAGCGGGATGTAGAAGCCGCTGAAGAGCGTCGCGTACCAGTCCGGGAAGGCCGCGAAGGTGGCGCCGCCGGCGGTCAGCAGCCAGACCTCGTTGCCGTCCCAGACCGGGCCGATGGTGTTGATCAGCACCCGCCGCTCGGCGGTGTTGCGGGCCAGCGGCTTGGTCAGCACGCCGATCCCGAAGTCGAAGCCCTCCAGGAAGAAGTAGCCGATCCACAGGACCGCGATCAGCACGAACCAGACGTCGTGGAGTTGCATGTCAGATCCTCAGTTCCCCGGTGTCCCGGCGCCTCAGTAGGCGAAGGCGAGCGGCTTGTCGGCGTCCTCGTCCGAGGACGGTCCGCGCAACGACGGGTCCTTGGTGGGCGGCTGCTCGGTCACCACCGGGCCGGCCTTGGCGTACTTGACCAGCAGCCGGACCTCGATGACGGCGAGGATGGCGTACAGCGTGGTGAAGGTGGCCAGCGCGCCGATCTGGGTGCCGACGCTGACGTTGGGGGAGACCGCGCTGGCCGTGGTCATCAGGCCGAAGACGGCCCAGGGCTGACGGCCCATCTCGGTGAAGATCCAGCCGAAGCTGTTGGCGATCAGCGGGAAGCCCATGGTCAGGATGCCGATCCGCCAGCTCCACTTGGTCAGCTGCGGCCCCAGCTCGCGCCTGGGGGTGAGCATCAGCCGGGGCACCTCGGTCTCGCCGGTGCGGAACTCGGGGTGCAGGAAGAGCTTCTTCCGGGTGGTCCACAGGCCGATCAGGCCGGCCAGGAAGGAGGTCATCCCGAAGCCGATCATGAGGCGGAAGCCCCAGTAGGTGACGAAGATGCTCGGGATGTAGTCCTTGGGGTCGCCGCCGTGCTGGGCGGCCTCGGCGGCGGCGGTGTCGTTGATGCCGGGGACGGACGAGCTGAAGTCGCTGTGGGCGAGGAAGGAGAGTATCCCGGGGATCTCCAGGGCGACCGAGTTGTGGCCCTTGCTGACGTCCCCGACCGCGAAGACCGAGAACGGCGCCGGCGCCTGGGTCTCCCACAGCGCCTCGGCGGCGGCCATCTTCATCGGCTGCTGCTCGAACATGACCTTGCCCAGGGTGTCGCCGCTGAGCGCGGTGCCGGCGCCGAAGACGACCGCGAGCACCAGGCCGAGCCGCAGCGAGGTGCGCATCGCGGCGGTCTTCTTCGGGTCGGCGGTCTCCGGCTTGCGCTTGGCCTTCCAGAGGTGGAAGGAGGCGATGCCGACGACGAAGGCCGCACCGGTGAGGAAGGCGGCGGTCAGGGTGTGGAAGACGACCACCAGGGTGGTGTTCTGGAACAGCACCCGGACGACGTCGGTCAGCTGGGCCTTGCCGGTGACCGGGTCGATCGCGTAGCCGACCGGGTGCTGCATCCAGGAGTTGGCGGCCAGGATGAAGTAGCCCGAGAGCACGGTGCCCAGCGCCACCATCCACATGCAGGCGCAGTGGATCTTCCTCGGCAGCTTGTCCCAGCCGAAGATCCACAGGCCGATGAAGGTGGACTCGAAGAAGAAGGCGATCAGCGCCTCCATCGCGAGCGGGGCACCGAAGACGTCACCGACGAAGCGGGAGTAGTCGGACCAGTTCATGCCGAACTGGAACTCCTGGACGATGCCGGTGACCACGCCCATCGCGATGTTGATGAGGAAGAGCTTTCCCCAGAACTTGGTGGCGTGGAAGTACTTCTCCTTGTTCGTCCGCACCCAGGCGGTCTCCAGACCGGCCACGATCGCGGCCAGGCTGATCGTGAGCGGGACGAAGAGGAAGTGGTAGACGGTGGTGATGCCGAATTGCCATCGCGCGATGGTTTCGTGAGCGATTGCCAGTTCCACGTCGCCCTCTCTCCCAACCTGCCCGCGTGACGACGGGCATCTTCCGGACAAACTTCATCTATAGCCGTAGACCGTTGCTCAACCACGCAAGCTTGTCCGCTTGTGAACGTGAACACGTTCACAAGGAGCAGTATCCACCATCCTTACGGGGGAACCGCAGGTGGGGTGGGATTGACAGGCTGTGCGCTGCGTCACGGGCCGCGGCGCGGTCCGCACAGTCTGCGGACCCACCGCGGGCCGGGGCAACGAACGACCGGGCGGATGGCCGGACGTTGTTGGCCGAACCGGCGCTTGACAGGCCCGCGACCCGGTCGCCCCGACGGGATCCGCGTGCTAGGGCCTGTCTTCGGACTCGCCTCTACGGGCCACGTCCTACGGGCGGCCGAGCAGCTCGGTGCCCGGGACGGAATCGGCGCGGGCCGTGAAGAACCCGGTGAATCCGGCCAGGAACTCCTCCCGGGTGATCCGCCCGTCCCCGTCGGCGTCCAGCCGGCGGAAACCGTGCGACAGCTCCGCCGGGTGCACGCGCGGCCCGCCGAACACCGCGCGGTACTCGTCGAACTCCAGGAAGCCGCTGCCGTCGGTGTCGGCCGCGGTGAACACCGCCCGCAGCGCGGGCAGCAGCCCCCGCTCCAGGTAGGCCTCGTCCCGGTCCAGGCCGGCCAGGGTGGCCGCCACGAACTCCTCCCGGCTGACCCTCCCGTCCCCGTTCGCGTCCATCACCGCGCGCAGCTGCTCCCACCAGCTGTCGAAGGCCTCGTACACCCGGGCCTCGCCCGCCTCGTCCAACTCCAGCTGCCAGCACACGTTGTGCGCCATCGCCCGCAGGTCGTGCGCGGTGATGAAGCCGTCGCCGGTCTGGTCGAGCACCTCGTGGAAGAAGCGGTCCAGCCGGGGCCCCCGGCCGTCCCGGTGCGGGCGGTGGCGCTTCGGCGCCCGGTGCTCCTCCGGGGAGCGGTAGCGCAGCCGGTCCGGGAGGAGCGGGACGACCGCACCGGCACCGCGGTGCAGCACGGCGGACAGCAGCGCGGCCCGCCGGGTCCGGACCAGCCCGAACCGCTCCCGCACCGCCGGCGGCAGGTCCGCCACCGTCAGCTCGCGGATCGCCCGGGCGACCACCACCCGCACCACCCGCCAGCCCGCGTCGCCGAGGAACCGGAGCCGGCGCGGCGCGGGCGCCTCGCGCAGCAGGTCGTCCAACAGGTGGCGCGCCGCCTCGGTGTGCTCCAGCCGCTCCCGCGCGTACCGGGCGAAGTAGGCCGGCAACTCCCCCACGGTCTCCGGGATCTCGCCCTTCGGGAGGTCGAAGACGGCGACCGCCTCCCGGAACTCCGCGTACGCCTGCGCCAACTCCCCCGCGTCGTACCGGTCCCCGCCCAGCCGGCGCATCGCGACCACGCCCTCGAAGAGCGTCAGCAGCACCCACGCCCTGGTCGCCGCGTCCCCGGCGTCGTACGGCCGCCCGTCCGGCCCCGTCCCCCGGATCCGCTTGTGCGCCCGCTCCAGCCGCGCGACCTCCCGGCGCAGCGCGTCCGCGTCCTGGTAGAACAGCCGTCGCCCGCTGCCCAGCGTGTGCTCCACCCGCCGCCACGGGTGCGCCCGGTACGTCGAGTGCTCCGCCATCCCCGCCGCCACCACCGGATCCGCCGCCTGCAGCACCAGCAGCCGCCACGCGACCAGCACGATCCGCCACTCCGACAGGTCCCGCCTGAACGACGCGCCGCGTTCAGCCACGGCGCTCACCGGTGATCTCGGGACCGATCACGAAGCCCTTGGCGGGGCCCTCGGGGATCACGGCCTCCTTGCCGTACGGGACCCGGGTCGAGGTCGCGTAGGCACGGCGCTCGGGGTCGGGGCCGGTGAGGACGGTGACGGCGTCGAACCCCTCGATGATCTCCACATGGATGCCCTGGGGGACGTCCATGGACTTCCACATCTCCCACAGCGCCTGGTCCAGGTCCACGCCGGTCTCCTCAACAGCAACCGCGCTCATCGGAACACCCCAATTTCCCGTCCAGTGATCAGCCCGCGCGAGCCCGCGCGAGCAACGGCAGCACGGTCGCACGCGACCTGGGGGTCGGCCGGGTGAACGGCAACGGGTTCACTCGATCGAGGAGTTTCGGGGCCGGGAACGCCGGAACCGCAGGACGGGCCGGGGCCTGTCCTGCGGTTCGGGGGTGGTCGCGCCCGCCTTTCGGGCGGGCGCGGACCTGGTGGGTCAGGAAGCCGAGCGGGCCGGCTTGCGGCGGGAGACGTAGAGAGCGGCGGCGCCGAGGCCGAGGGCGAGGCCGGAGCCCAGGGCGAGGTACGGGGTGGCGGGGTTGGAACCGGTGTCGGCGAGTTCGGTGGCCGAGCCGGTGGTGGCGGCCTGCGTGGTGGTCGCGGTGCTGGTCGAGGTGGTCGACCTGTTCGAGGCGGTGGTGGCCCTGGTCGCGGTGGACGCCTTGGTCGCGGCGGTGTCCGAGGCCGGGGTGCCGGCGGCGGGCTGCTCCGCCGGCTTCTCGACGGGCTTCTCGACCGGCTTCGCGGCGGCGGCCCGGGCGTCGGCGAGCGCCTTGTCCGCGGCGGCCTTGGTGGCGGCCGCGGCCTTGGTGGCCTCCTGGGCCGTGGAGATCCGCCGGAACGCCTCGACCTTGGCGTCGTCCAGGGCCTTGCCCGCGGCGGTCACGGCGGCCTTGGCCTTCTCGTCCGCGGCGGTGGCGGCGTTGGCGGCCTCGAACGCCTTCAGCATCCGCTCCCTGGCCTTGGGGAGGTCCTCCTCCTTGGCGGTGCCGTACGCCCGGGCGGCCTCCTCGGCCTCCTTGTCGGTGGTCTCCCTGGTCGCGGCGGCCTGCTTGGCGGCGGCCCGCGCCTCCTGGAGCCTGCCCTGGTAGGGCTGCGGGTCCTTCAGGAACGCGGTGGCCTCGGCCGTGACCTCGGCCTCGTTCGCGACGGCCGCCGTGTGGGCCTTGGCCGCGGCCGCGGCGGCCTGCTCCAGCTCGGCGATCGAGCCGCTGTCGCTCCGGGTCTGCGTCACCGACGCCGACTCCGCGAAGGCGGGCGCGGCGGAGAGCACGGCGGCGGGCGAGACGACGGCGGCGACGAGGACGGCCGAGACCAGCGAACGGCGGAGGTTCACGATGACCCCTTTCGGGTCGAAAGGAAAAGCAAGGGTCACGGCCGGAGGGTTCCTCACGGCCGGACGACGCCGATCATAGGCACACGCATTCTTAACGCTCCATGCCGGATTCCGGCAATGACCGGGCGCCGAACCTTCCGGGTTCGCCGGGGAATTGACGAGTCGACAAAGCCGGGGCAAAAGCGCGCCCCGAACGTCCGAATTCGTGGCATTCGGGTCGGCGGGGCCGAATTCGCGGCATTCGGCCCGCGGGAATCCGGTCAGCGCTGCCGGGGGAGTTCGACGCGGAAGGTGGCGCCCTCGCCCGGGGCGGTGTGCAGGGTGAGGGTGCCGCCGTGGGCGCGGGTGAGGGCGGTGGCGATGGCGAGGCCGAGGCCGGCGCCGCCGCCGTTGTCGCGGCTGCGGGAGGCGTCGACCCGGAAGAACCGGTCGAAGACCCGCTGGGCCTGCTCCTCGGTGAGGCCCGGGCCGGAGTCGGCGACCTCCAGCAGGCAGACGCCGCCGGGGCCGGCGCCCACCCCGATCCGGACCGGGGTGCCGGCCGGGGTGTGCTTGACCGCGTTGCCGACCAGGTTGGTGACCACCTGCCGCAGCCGCGCCTCGTCGCCGAGGACGGGCGCCGCGCCGGGCGCGCCGGTGCCGGCCGGGCCGGTGAGCGCGACCGGGCGGCTCGGGTCGAGGGCGGTGAGGTCGTGCAGCGCGTCGGCGGCGAGGGTGCGCAGGTCCATCGGGGCGAGGTCGAGCGGGCGCTCCTCGTCCAGCCGGGCGAGCACCAGCAGGTCCTCGACCAGGGCGCCCATCCGGTCGGCCTCGCTCTCGATCCGGGTCATGGTCCGCTTGACGTCGGCCTCGGTGGGCAGCGCGCCCATCCGGTACAGCTCGGCGAAGCCGCGGATGCCGGCCAGCGGGGTGCGCAGCTCGTGCGAGGCGTCCGCGACGAAGCGCCGCATCCGGGCCTCGGACTCGGCGCGGGCCGCGAAGGCCGCCTCGATCTGGGTGAGCATCCCGTTGAGCGCGATCGACAGCCGGCCGACCTCGGTGCCCGGGGAGAGCTCCGGCATCCGGTGCGACAGCTCGCCGGCCGCGATCCGCTCGGCGCCCGCCTCGATCCGGCGCAGCGGCCGCAGCCCGGCGCGCACCGCGAAGAAGCCGAGCGCGGCGATCAGCACCAGGACGCCGCCGCCGATGGCCAGGAAGGAGGTGCTCAGCCTGCCGATGGTGGCGTCGATGTCCTCGCGGGAGACCGCCACCATGACGTAGGTCGGGGTGACCGCCGGCGAGGCGTACGCGCTGGGGGTGGCGGCCTGCCCGCGGGGGGCCTGGAGCGGCAGCACCAGCACCCGCCAGCTGTGCCGGCCGCGCTGGTCGGGCAGGTCGAAGGGGACGTCGGGGGCGGTCCGGGTCGGGTCCAGTCCGGCCAGCTGGGGCGCCGGGTCGCTGTCCGAGACGGGCTGGCGCATCAGCGCCTGGACCTTGCCGTCCGAGGAGAGGTACTGCACCAGGTACTGGCTGGGCAGGCTGACCCGCCGGCCGGCGACCAGGGGCTTCCCGGCGGCCGGCGCGACCACCTGGCTCGGGGGCTTGCGGGAGAGCGGCAGCCCGTACCGCTGGAGCTGTTCGTCCAGCTGCTCCACCAGCTGGGTCCGTACGGCGCCGAGCACGAAGGTGTCGCTGACCGCGAGCCCGGTGGCGACCAGCGCGAACACGAGCACCAGCAGCCGGGCGCGCAGCGACAGCCGGGAGGAGAAGCGGGCGGGCACGAGCGGGTCCGGTCAGCCCTGCGGGGGGCGGCGCAGGGCGTAGCCGATGCCGCGCACGGTGTGGATCAGCTTGGGGCCGTGCGCCGGGCCGGAGTCGAGCTTGCGGCGCAGGTAGGAGATGTACGACTCGACGATGGAGAGGTCCCCGCCGAAGTCGTAGGCCCAGACGTGGTCGAGGATCTGCGACTTGGAGACCACCCGGCCGACGTTGGCCATCAGGTAGTGCAGCAGCTTGAACTCGGTCGGGGAGAGCGAGACCGGGGTGCCGCCCCGGGTGACCTCGTGGGCGACCGGGTCGAGGCTGAGGTCGGCGACGACCAGTCGGCCGTCCTCGGCGGGCCCGCCGGCCCGGCGCAGGATGGCGCGGATCCGGGCGATCAGCTCCTCCAGGCTGAAGGGCTTGGTGACGTAGTCGTCCGCCCCGGCGGCCAGGCCCTGGACCTTGTCGCCGACGCCGTCCTTGGCGGTGAGGAAGAGCACCGGCAGGTGGTCGGCGGGGTGCCCGTGGGCCGGCCCGGCTATCTGCCCGCGGCTGGTGCGCTCGCGCAGCTTCTCGACGACGGTGAAGCCGTCGAGGTCGGGGAGCATCACGTCGAGGACGACCAGGTCCGGGCGCTCGGCGGCGACCAGTTCGAGCGCCTCGGTGCCGGTGGCGGCGGAGGCGACGCGGAAGCCGGAGAAGCGCAGCGAGGCGGAGAGCAGCTCGCGGATGTTGGGCTCGTCGTCCACGACGAGCAGGAACGCCTCGCCCTGGCCGCCGGGCACCGTGGAACCGCCTGGTGTGGTGACAGTGCCTTGCACGGGGCTTTCGCCTCCCGGTCGGACGATGACGTTCAGCATGAGGCTAGCCCCCGGAGGCTATGCGGCATGGATGAATGTTGGATTAACACCTTATCGGTCGGTTTTTGGGCGATCGGCGCACAGGGGTGGGGTCGGTGGTGTGCGCACGGGCGTGGACACGACGGACGGGGCGCGCACGCTGTGTGACGCGCCCCCTCGGCGTGCCAGCTCCCCCTCCGAGCGGGTCGACGCGAGCCGGTGGGTGGACACCGCCCGCCGGTCGGCCCGACCCCCGGTCGCGAGCGACCCCCCGGACGCGACCGGCCCCTCGGGACCGCGGAATCCGTTCGCTTTTCCTCCTGCTATGATTTACAGCGAGGCGTAGGCAGTGCTTTCGAGCAATTGCCCGGCCCGATCATTTCGGTGGTCATAGCGAGAGGGAAACGCCCGGCTCCATTCCGAACCCGGAAGCTAAGCCTTTCAGCGCC
>NZ_LFVW01000156.1:0-25001 GCF_001182915.1 Kitasatospora sp. MY 5-36 | reverse complement strand
CATGCAGGGCCGCTTCATCCTCGGCCCCCGCCTGTCCGAACTCTCCGCCGCCGCCGGCGAGGACCGACTGCTCGCCACCGCGGGCCCCGTCCTCACCCACCTGCGCGACGTCACCGGGGAGAGCGCGCAGCTCTACCGCCGCCAGGGCGAGATGCGCATCTGCGTCGCCGCCGCCGAACGACTCTCCGGTCTGCGCGACACCGTCCCCGTCGGCAGCACCCTGCCGATGAAGGCCGGCTCCGCCGCCCAGGTCCTCCTCGCCTGGGAAGAGCCCGAGCGCCTCCACCGAGGCCTCCAGGGCGCCCGCTTCACCGCCACCGCGCTCAGCGGCGTCCGCCGCCGCGGCTGGGCCCAGTCCATCGGGGAGCGCGAGCCGGGCGTCGCGTCCGTCTCCGCCCCCGTCCGCGGGCCGTCCAACCGTGTGGTGGCCGCCGTCTCCGTCTCCGGCCCCATCGAGCGGCTCACCCGCCACCCGGGTCGCCTGCACGCCCAGGCCATCATCGAGGCCGCCAACCGGCTCACCGAGGCCCTCCGCCGCAGCTGACCGCCGGGCAGCGCGGCCGGAACGCACGAACGGAACGGGCCGCGCCCGAGGAAAGGATCTCCTCGGGCGCGGCCCGTTCCGTCGTCCGGTCCCCCGCCTACGGTTCGAGGCGGTGCGGGCCCCGGAAGAGGAACGTCGCCTCGCGGATCGACGGCAGGCCGAGCGCCAGCATCAGCAGCCGGCCGAGCCCCAGACCGAGCCCGCCGTGCGGCGGGGTGCCGTAGCGGAAGCAGTCGAGGTACCCGGAGAGCGGGCCGGTGTCCATGCCCTTCTCCCGGGCCTGGGCGACGAGGCGGTCGTACCGGTGCTCGCGCTGGGCGCCGGTGGTGATCTCGACGCCCTTCCACAGCAGGTCGAAGGACTCGGTGACGGTCGGGTCGTCCTCCGGCCGCAGGTGGTAGAACGGCCGCACGGCGGCCGGGAAGCGGGTGACGAAGACGAACTCGTGCCCGGTCTCCTCGGCGATCAGGCCGCACAGCGCCCGCTCGCCCTCGGGGTCGAGGTCCTCCTTGACGCCCTCCGGGTCCCAGCCGGTGGCGCGGAGCCTGGCCAGCGCGTCGGCCATCGTGATCCGGGGGAACGGCAGTTCCGGGACGACGACCCGGGTGCCGAAGTGCTCGGCGATCGCCGCGCCGTGGCGCTCGGCCACGGCGGTCAGGACGCGGTGCAGCATCCGCTCCTCGAAGGCCATCACGTCCTCGACCCCGTCGACCCAGGCGATCTCGACGTCGACCCCGGTGAACTCGGTGGCGTGCCGGGAGGTGAAGGACGGCTCGGCGCGGAACACCGGCCCGATCTCGAAGACCCGGTCGATGCCGCCCGCGATGGCCATCTGCTTGTAGAACTGCGGGGACTGGGCGAGGTAGGCGGTCCGGCCGAAGTAGCCGACCTCGAACACCTCGGCGCCCGACTCGGAGGCCGTCCCCATGAGCTTCGGCGTGTGCAGCTCGGTGAAGCCCTCCTCGGCCGCCACCTCCCGCATCGCCCGCTCGACGGTCGTCTGGACGTCGAAGACCAGCTGCTGGGAGGGCCGCCGGATGTCGAGGAACCGCCAGTCCAGGCGCTGGTCGATCCCGGTCTTCTCGTCGATCGGCAGCTTCGGCTCGGCCGGCGAGACGACCTCCACGCGGGTCGGGACGATCTCCAGACCACCGAGCTTGACCTGCGGGTTGGCGACCACCCAGCCGGTGATCTTCACGGCGGACTCGACCGTCACGCCCTCGAAGGCGGCCTCGATGACGTCGTCCTCCCCACCCCGGAGGTGGGTGACCTGCACCAGACCGGTGTGGTCCCGGACCAGGACGAACTGGATGCGCCGCTGGAGTCGGAGCGTGTTCACCCACCCGTAGACGGTGACCGTCTCCTCCAGGTGCGCGGGCAGCTCGGCGACAAGGGTGCGCGTCATAACAGGGAACTCCCCGGGTTTGCGGGCGCGTTGGTCGCGCCACGTCGACGGGCGGTAAACGGCCGCCCTGGGCGCGTTCACCGTAGAGGATCAAGCCCGTGGGAGTCGCGGGGTTTTCCCTCGTGTCCGGGCGGACGGCGGACGGCGGCCGGGCGGACGGCGGACAGGGGTCGGCGGCCCCTGCGCGGTGCGAGGGGCCGCCGGAACGGTGCGGTCGCCGTCGGCCGACCGCCTCGTACGCGGAGGAGGCGGTGGCCGTCGCGGTGGGGATCGTCAGTGCAGCTGCGACTGCCAGTCGACGGGGACCCGGCCGGCCGGGCCCGGGGTGGGCTGGGTGACCGGGTGGGCGGTGGGCGGTGCCAGCGGCGGGCCCTCGTAGTACTCGCCGGTGTCCAGGTTCCAGAACCACTCCTCGCCGGGCTCGAAGCTGACCAGGAACGGGTGGCCGGCCTGGCGCGCGTGCTTCGTCGCGTGCTGGGCGGGGGAGGAGTCGCAGCAGCCGATGTGGCCGCAGGCCGCGCAGCGGCGCAGGTGGAACCACCATCCGCCGCCGGCCAGGCACTCCGCGCAGCCGTCGCCGCTGGGCACCGCGGCGGGGTCGATTCCCGGGATCGGCTCGCCGGTCATAGCTGCCTCCTCGGCTGGGCGGTCCGTCCCCACCAGCCTGGCCCGGCCGTGGCGGCGCTGCCAGTCCGGGGCACCTGACCGTCCGCGGCACTTGACCGTCGGGGGCACTTGACCGTCCGGGGCACCTGACCGTCCGGGCGCCGCAACCTTTCGGCCCGCTCACGGCATCAACCTGGTAGGGGGCGGGCCACGGGAGGGGCGCCGCAGACGGGGCGGACCAGGGCGGCCGGGGGCGGGGCGGGGCGGACCGAGTCGGAGGCCGGCCGCCGAATTCCCCCGAATTCATTCGGTACGTATGCGATTCACCCCCCGGGAATCGACCCCGGAGCCTGTTGCAGAGCCGTGACAGCCGCACGCGAAAAACCGTTCGACCGGAGACTTCCAAGGGTTAGCATTCCGGAATGGCATCGAACCTCCCCCCGATATGGAGTTCCTCCGAGAACGCGGACCTCCAGCCGTCCCGCAAGGCCCCGCTCCGGCTGGCCCGCCTCGGTGCGACCTTCCTGGGGGTGAGCGTCGTGTCCGGTGTGCTGCTGGCAGGCCTCGTCCTACCCGTCGCCGGCGGCATCGGGCTGACGGCCAAGAGCACGGCGGAGGGGTTCGAGGACGTCCCGTCCGACTTCAAGACCCCGCCGCTCACCCAGGCGACCCAGATCTTCGACGCCAAGGGCGGCCTGATCGCCAAGGTCTACGAGCGCGACCGCACCGTCATCACCGCCGAGCAGATGTCGCCGTTCATGCGCCAGGCCCAGGTCGACATCGAGGACGCCCGCTTCTACGAGCACGGCGCCGTCGACCTCAAGGGCGTCCTCCGCGCGATCAGCAAGAACGCCGAGAGCGGCACCGCCTCCCAGGGCGCCTCCACGCTGACCCAGCAGTACGTCAAGAACGTCAACGTCGAGCAGGCCGGCGACGACCGGGACGCCGTCCTGGAGGCCCAGCGCAAGACCCTGGGCCGCAAGATCCAGGAGCTCAAGGTCGCGATCAAGCTGGAGGAGGAGGTGCCGAAGGAGCAGATCCTCACCAACTACCTCAACATCACGTACTACGGGAACGGCGCCTACGGGGTCGAGGCCGCCTCCCAGCGCTACTTCAGCAAGAGCAACAAGGACCTCACCGTCGCCGAGGCGGCGACGCTCGCCGGGCTGGTCCAGAACCCGTCCCAGTACGACCCGAAGCTGCACCCGCAGGCCGCGCAGAACCGCCGCGACACCGTCATCGACAAGATGCTGGAGAACAAGCACATCACCGCCGACCAGGCGAAGGAGGCGAAGGCCGCCCCGCTGGGTCTGAAGTACAAGGACCCGCAGAACGGCTGCATCACCGCCCAGGCCGGCATGGGCTTCTTCTGCGACTACGTGCGCCACGTGGTCAAGCAGGACCCGGCCTTCGGCCAGAGCTCCGACGAGCGCAAGAAGTTCTGGAACCAGGGCGGCCTGAACATCTACACCACGCTGGACCCGGAGAAGCAGGCCGCCGCCCAGAACGCGGTGAGCAGCAACGTCCGGGTCACGGACAGCGTCTCCGCCGCCGCCTCCATGGTCGAACCCGGCACCGGCAAGATCCTCGCCATGGCCCAGACCCGCCCGTACGGCCTGGACACCAACCAGAACCAGACCGTCGTCAACCTCAACGTCGACGCGGCGATGGGCGGCGGCAACGGCTTCCAGCCCGGCTCCACCTTCAAGCCGGTCGTCGCGGCCGCGGCCCTGGAGGCGGGCCTGCCGGCGACCCAGGAGTACTCGTCCCCGAACAAGCTCGAGTACCCGACGATGAAGACCTGCGAGGGCACCTGGAAGAACGAGGCCCGGCCCAGGACGGTGGTGCCCAACGAGTCCGCGAGCGAGAAGGGCCCGTACCAGCTGAAGATGGCGATGGCCCTCTCGGTCAACACCTACTTCATCCAGATGGAGCAGGAGATCGGCCTCTGCGCGGTCAAGCAGATGGCCAACAAGCTCGGGATCACCACCAAGGCCAGCGGCAAGCCCCTGGAGGAGGTCCCCGCGATGGCCCTGGGCGTCGAGGAGATGAGCCCGCTGACCATGGCCAACGTCTACGCGACCTTCGCCGCCCAGGGCACCCACTGCGCCCCCGTCGCCATCAACCGGATCACCACCGTGGAGGGCAAGGACGTCCCCGTCCCGTCCTCCCAGTGCGAGAAGGCGTTCTCCGACTCGACGGCACGGGCGCTGAACACCGTCCTGAACGGCGTCACCGAGAACAACGGCACCGGCGCGGCGCTCAGCCTGGACGACAACCGCCAGATCGCCGGCAAGACCGGCACCTCGGACCGCAAGCGGGCCGCCTGGTTCAACGGCTACACCCCCCAACTCGCCACCGCCGTCTGGATCGGCGGCCCCCAGGGCGGCGTCGAGATGCGCAACATCACCATCAACGGGAAGTACCGGGCCGAGGTGTTCGGCGCCGACGGCCCCGGCCCGATCTGGCGGGACGCCATGAACCAGGCCCTGCGCGGCACCCCCAAGCAGTCCCTGCCGATGGCCGACATCCCCGACCCGGCCCCCCGGACCGACCCGAACAAGACCCCGTCCGGCACCGGCACCGGCGCCCCCGGGGGCCAGGCGACCGCCCCGGCGGGCCCGGCGACCACCACCGAGAACGACCAGCAGCCCTGACGCCGCGTTCCCCGCGCGTCGCCTCGCACGTCGCCCCGTCGAGCACCGGCTCGGCGGGGCGGCGTCGTTCTCTCCCCCCTGTGCGGTGCCGGAAATTGAGCGGTGTGACTTTCTTGTCATGGTTATGGTGGCCCGATGGCATCGATCAAGCAGTTCCAGGTCACCTTCGACTGCGCGGAGCCCGAGCGCGTCGGCCGCTTCTGGTGCGAGGCCCTGGGGTACGTCCCGCCGTCCACGCCGGAGGGGTTCGACACCTGGGACGACTACCAGCGCTCGCTGCCGCCCGAGAAGCGGGGCTCGTGGTTCGCCGCCAGTGACCCCACCGGTGTGGGCCCGCGCATGTACTTCCAGCGCGTCCCCGAGGGCAAGGTCGTCAAGAACCGGGTGCACCTCGACGTACGGGCCGGCACCGGCCTGGTCGGCGCGGAGCGCGTCGCGGCCCTGGAGGCCGAGTGCGCCCGACTGGTCGCCCTCGGCGCGACCCGCGTCCAGCTGCTGGTCGCCGACGAGGAGAACGAGTCGTGCCTCTCGATGCAGGACGTCGAGGGCAACGAGTTCTGCCTCGACTGAGCACCGCCCGGATCCCACAACTCCCTGCGCAGGAGTCGACATGGCCGACTCCTGTGCGCTCAGAGCGCCCAGCGGTTCACGCTGCCGTCCGGTGCCGAGTAGCTCACGAACTGCCCCTCCGGCCCGGCCTCGACCGTGAACCACTCACGGCGGGGGCGGTTCTGGCCCAGCCAGCTCCGGTGGGCGGCTTCGACCGTCCGCCAGAGGTCGCGGGGGCCGCTCCGGGCGACGGTGCCGCCGTGCGCGTGGGCGGTCGAACCGTCCGCGACATCGCGAAGGATGTGGCCGTCCCGGACGACGGTGGGACCGAGGTGGAGGTCGGCCCAGAACGCGAACCCCGGGTCGTCCAGGACGCGAGCACCGATCTCCGTCCTCCGGCTGTCCGCCTGCGGCTCCGGCACCCCCGGGGACGCGTCCCCTCCTCCGCGCAACGGCATGAAGGCCGCCGGACGGTGCAGGAACCGCCCGACCGCGCGCCCGTCCGACACCTTGGTGAGCCTGGCCACCGCGCCGCCCAGCGGAGCAACGATGAGGCCACCCGGCGCGCACTGGTCGAGCCACGCCCGGGGCACGCGACGGACACCACAGGTGGCGATGATCCGGTCGTACGGCGCCCCCGGCGGGTACCCGTCGGCGCCGTCGGCCCGGACCACGACGGGCGCGAAGCCGGCCTCGCCCAACCGGGTACGGGCGGTCGCCACCAGGTGCTCGGTGCGGTCGACGGTCGTGACGTGGGCCGCCCCCGCGAGGTGGCAGAGCAGAGCGGCGTTGTAGCCCGTCCCCGTCCCGACCTCCAACACCCGGTCCCCGGGCCGGACATCCAGCGCGTCCAACATGTCGGCCATCAGGCTCGGCAGCGTGGAGGAGGAGGTCGCCACCCCGCGGACGCCGTCCGGCCCGGCATCCTCCGCGTGCACGCCGCCCACCTCGGTGACCAGCACCCGGTCCGCGTACACCTCCCGCAGCCACCCCTCACCGGCCGGCCAGGGGCGGTGCACACCCCCTTCCTCCCGGCAGAACACCGGAACGAACGGATGCCGCGGCACATTGAGGAACGCCTCGACCACCCGCGAGGACAGCACCACGCTCACCCGCTCGATCTCCGAGGCCAACGCGACCCGCGCCCGCAGGAGTTGGTCTTCGCTGTGGAGGACAGTCGTCATGTCTGACGGACCCCTTCCAAGTAGTCGCAGATGGCAGCAGTGATGGGCAGGCCGGTCGCCTGCTCGATGAACCCGTACTGCCCGTTGGGATTCACCTCAAGGAACGTCCAGTCGCCCGAGGGAGACACGACGAAGTCGAAAGCGCCGTAGGGCAGTTCGAGCCTGCCCAGCATGCGACGGACAGCACTCGCCACCGCTGCGGGAGGATCGCAGGCCTGGTAGGTCAGGCTGTCGTAGTCGCTTCGCCAATCGACCTCCGCAGCTGCCGAGTTCGCGTGGATCTCGGCGGCGAACAGCCGCCCGTCGACGGCGGTGAGCCGCACTTCGTGGGCCTTGGGCACCCATTCCTGGAACAGGTGCGCCGTGGTACGGATCGACGGATCACCGGTGTCGGCCGTGCTCAGCACGCTCGCGTACACGGCGACCGACTGACCTCCGACCGTCCCGCGGATCGGCGTGAAGGGCTTGTAGACCACCGGAGCCCCGATGCCGTCCGCGAACTCCCGTGCGGCTTCCGGTCTGTTGGTGATCAACGTGCGCGGGACCCGAAGCCCCGACTCGGCCGCCACCCGGAGCTGGAACGGCTTGTACTCGGCATCGGCCGCGCGGCCCGGCGGCGGCAGCCACCGGCAGGGCAGCGCGGACAGCAGGCCGCCGAACCCTCGCCGCGCCTCGGCGGAGGCCACGCTGCGGGCCTCCGCCGACATCTCGGCGGGGAACTCCGGTGCGGTCGGGCGACGGTAGTAGACCGACCGCACAGCCGAGAGGTCGAGTGTCCGCCGTCCGGTCGCCAACGTCCCGGCCCAGCCGGACGCCCCGTCGAGGCCGGCCGCCAGGGCCAGCCTCGACGGGAACCACGCCGTGTCCGCCCGGAAGACGGGAGTTCCGCGCCGGTTCAGTTCCTCGATCACGAGGTCGGCGGTGGGATCGAAGGTCCCCGTCAGCACGAGGACGGCATCGGCGGTCGGCATCTCAGTCGTTGCTGCTTCCCGGGTCGTCCGGCGCGTCCATCTGCCCGGACGGCTGCGTCGGGCCGTAGGTCTTGGGCGGGGTGCTGGTCATGTAGACGCCGGGCGGGAGGCCCTCGTAGGTGCAGGTCTGCGTCTCGTCGTCGTAGCCGATGTCGGCGGGCAGGATCCCCCCGGCCCCGGTGACCGGGACGAGGAACCGGAAGGCGAACGGGCTCCCGGGCCCGCCCTCGCCGTCCAGCCCGGGCATCGGCGTCGCACCGGCGACGCCCATCGGCAGCCGGGACTCGGCGCGGTCGAAGACCGGCACGCCTCCCGGCCGGCTCAGAACGGTGGTGGACATGTGTGTACCTCCGCGTCGTCGCACTCATCGAGCAGTGGGCGCACGTCGGGTTCCCAAGCATTCTGGAATCCCTGCGGCTCCCATCATCGGACGAGCACAAATGTAGGGGCCAAACGCGGGTGGCCGGCAAGGATTTCCTGTTCGGTCAAAAATAGCCCGAACCACGAAACAGGCGATCCATGTATGACTATTGACGATACCGATCTCCCCACTCGGACAGCCGATCCCGGGCATCGCCGCCCCAGAGTGCATACCCTTCGAAGGATCGAAACTCCTTCAGATAATCCTCTACATCCTGCGACTCGCGGAACGCAAGCATTCCTGTCACAACTTCCACAGTGACCAGCGCCGAATCATAGATGGTGAACACGTTCAGCGGCCCCCGTGGTATGTGCCCTGCCATCGGGATGACACCGAGCCGAACATTCGGCAAGCGGGATACCGAAACCAGGTGGTCAAGTTGCATCGCCATGGCCCCTACCGGCAACAGCGGCCAGAGACAAGCCTGCTCGGTCAAGAGGAAGGTGAAGTGCTTGGTGGTGTCGTGAAGAACAGCCTGTCGCCCCAACTTCGCGGCAATGACCTTCGAATGGTCACCGGGAAGCGAAGCAAGACTGGCTTCGATGTACTCCGGCACCGCAAGCAGCCCAGTGACCATGGTCGGCAGGAAATACCGAAACTCGCTCGCGCCTCGCTCAAGTGCCGCCAACTCGTCTTGCTTCTCGTTCACGCCTAGCTGGCGTTGACTTCTTGAACCCTGCCATTCCACGCTCACGATGCACTCACCCCTGGCTTTTCCCCTCACTCAAATACTCGTCTCGAATGGTTTCGATCATTCGGCGCATCTCGTCACCGACCATGGCCGCAGCCGCGAATCCATCGAACTTGCGGACGTACAAATCGACATCCCGCGGATCGGTGACCGTCACCTCGGCGTGCACGGTCTCGACCGTCACCATGCGGTCGTCCCGGATGACGAAGGAGTGCGCCGGCACATCGGTCTGCGCTGCGGCCAGCGGAACGATCCGGACGTCGACATGGGAGAGTCGAGAAGCGGAGAGGATGCGGTCCAACTGCCCGGCCATCATCGCGGGCGGCACCAGACGCCAACGGAGGACCGGCTCGGTGATGACGAACCGCATGGTCTTCGTGGCGTCGTAGAGGGACTGTTGTCTGACAAGCCTCGCAGCGACCGCCCGCGCGAGCTGGTCCTCGCCGAGTTCCTTCCTCCCGAAGACCGCACGCACGTATTCCGGGGTCTGTAGGAGTCCGGGAACGAGAGAAGGCTGGAACACACGGAGAAGCCTCGTGGAGTCGTCCAGTGCCTTGATCTGCTCCTGCTTGCGGTGGTACCCGAGGCGCCGTACCAGACGCCAGGCGGTCGCCTCCGTGGCCTGTGCCCGCGCGGCAGCCATGTACTCGGACTTGACCTCGTCGGACACGCCTATGGCGGTGAGGATGCGGTCCACATCCACGACAGTGGGCGGCACCTTGCCGGTCTCGATCTTGCTCAGCTTGCTCGGAGACATGACGGCGCTGCGGGCCACGGCCTTGGCCTCCTTGCCGGAGGCCTGCCGCAGTTCCCGCAGCGCCGGTCCAAGCCGCGTTCTGTTCACCCGCTGTGCTCGGCCCACCATTCGGAGAACGGGACCGCTTGCGCCATCACGGTGTCCCGGTACACCTTGAACTCATCGACCCGGCCGCCTGTGCGGAAGTCGACACCGAGGTACTTGCCGTCGTCGTAGCTCATCGAGGCGGCAGTCTCGTCGTCGAAGAGCCAGAAATCCGGGGCTTCCGGGACGGGGTTCTGCCGGTCGGTGATGTCGAGGATGAAGAACTCCTCACCCACCGTCATGTTGCGGTGGTATCCCCACGCGAGTTCGAAGCGGAGGTAGTCCGTGAGCGGCCGCGAAAGGATGTGCACCCGGTACAGGCGCTTGCCTGCCTGGGTGGCCCGGGCCACTGTCTTGACCCACCCGGCGTTCTTGTAGTCGTCCGGCTGTTCCTCGCCGGCGAGGAAGGCCCGGTAGGCGTCGACTCCGCCGGACCGGCTGTAGTCGTCGAGCGTTTCGAGTCGGAACGCCTCGCGCTCGAACGCCGAGAACCAATCCCCGAGAGTCCTAGATGAGGTTGTCACGGACGGCCTTTCGAATGAGTTCGACGGGAACCTCGACCAGCATCTCGTGTGCCGGGATCTGGAGACCGTGTCCGGTCACGAGCTCGCCCTGGACGGCGAGGGTGCCCCGATCCGTCAGGTACAACGTCGGGCACTCGCCTTCGTCGCAGGAACCTACAAGCCGTGTCAGCTTCACCGTTGCCTCCTTGCTCGTCGGGTCTCCGAACGATGCTCTCGGGGTTTCGTCGGCCGGGGCAAGGCGTTTGTGTTGCCGGTACTGGAAACTGGACCGCTCTCGAACATGTGCCGCAAAGCATGGGCGAGTTGTCGGCCGGCGGCTCCTTGCGGGGAGCAAGGAGCCGCCGGGTAGGGCTACCGGCGCAGGAAGTCGGAACGGCCGACTTCCTGCGCCGAGTCGGGGTGGGAGTGGGGGTTCAGTCGGCGTTGGGGAAGGCGGCGCGCAGGGCGGGGGTGCGGGTGAGGATGGCGACGGCGAGGAGGGCGAGGGCGGAGAGGCCCTGAAGGACGGCGTACCAGGGCGGGCAAAGGCCGGGGATGAGGTCCACGGCGATGATGGCGATCGGCATCACGGTGGAGAGGGTGCGGACGCGGTCGAAGGCCTTGGCGGAGCCGTCGGCGGCGCGGGTGGCCAGCCGGTGGAGGTACGGGGCGACGGCAAGGAAGATGACGCCGCGGATCCACATGAACGGGGTCGTCGGGTGGCCGATGGACGCCATCACGGCGACCGTGCCGAGGACGATGGCGCCAGCTAGGCCGAAGAGCGTGATGCACTTCTTCACCGTGGTGAAGGTGGACTGGTGGGCCGTGGGCGCCATGGTTCTTTCCCCTCCGTGTCGTTGTGGGAACGACGCTACGGAGCGGACGCGCGGCCGAGTATGGGTCCAGCCCCACAAGGGGGTGGGTCCAGCCCCACTCCCAGCGAACCGTTCCGGAGGGAGAGCCGCCTCTACGGCGGGAGGGGCCGCCGGGGCGGAGGCGGTGCGTAGGAAGTCGGGCCGGCCGACTTCCTACGCAGGGTCTTATCGGGTTCTTGCCGGGAACCGGCAGGGGACCGGGCGGGATCTTGCGGGGTCCGGGCGGCGCGGGGCGGGGGCTGATCTGAATAGTGTGATCGTCAGTGGACGTGAGCGAACGTCCGTGATGTGGGGGGTGGGGGCATGACTCCACTGGGCCTGAGCGTGGCCACCTGGTGGTGGATCGTCGCGCTGACGACGGTGCTGTTCTGGGCGATGGCGATACCGCCGCAGGTGACCCGGCAGTACCGGATCATGGTTGCCCTGGCGCCGCTGGTCGGAGCGCTCTTCCTGGTCGGGCGCTCCCACATGAACGGGACGACCTCGGCCGGCGCGCTGTCGATGTACGCGCTGGCGATGCTGTCGCTGACGCTGGGGACGGCCGGGCACCTCGGGAGGATGGCGCGCCTGCAACTGGCGGCCGACGAGGCGGGCTACAGGGACGAAGTGCCGCTCACCTGGGGCTTCATGGTGCAGTTCTTCCTGTGCGTGACCGCGGGCTTCGTGGTGTATTTCGTGATCCAGCCGTAGGCACGGGAGAGGGACGGACCGCACCCCGGCCTGGATCGGGGGTCATCCGGTCCGGGACGCCGAACTGGTCGACGACGGAGTGGAGTTCGCGGCGGCAGGGTCGGGCCCCGACCACTTCTGAAGCACGCCGGCGGCCCCTTGCGGAGGAGCAAAGGGCCGCCGGAACGGTTCGCTAGGTGGTGGTGGCCAGGTGGTCGAACTCGCCCGCCTTCGCACCCTGAAGGAAGGCCGCGAACTTGACCTGGGCGGTTCGGACGATGACGTCGCCCTCGTCGGACTCCCGGAGCTCGATCACCCCCTGTGCGGCGCGAACTTCAACGCATTGAGAGTTCGCAGCCGAGTAGCTGGACTTCTGCCAGGTGAAGTTAGGCATTTTTGCTCTCCATGTCCTTCTTGATGGATTGAATGAACTCCCGGGAATCCTCTTCCGATAGGGCCGCCGAACCGATCCCGTCAAGCAGGGAGCGGAACTGGGCGATATGGGCCGGCGCGTCGAACAGCACGCTGTCGAGTCCGGAATCCATCTGTACTGTGCCGAGCTCAGGGATCGGGCCTTCGACATACGTGAAGTTCTCATGGTTGACCGGAAGAGTGTCCACATCGAACAGGACGACCCGGATGGAGATGGTCGACCGCTCGGAGTCCTCGATGAGGCCACCAAGCTGCTCGGCTTGGACCTTGGGCCCGCTGAACTGCATACGTAGCGCGGCCTCATGGATGAAGGCCGAGTACGGAGTCTCACCAGAGCGGACCACGTCCTGCCGCCGCATGCGGAAGGCAGTCCTCAGGTCAACTTCGTGCTGGGGAAGGAGCGGGAACCCTCGGGCAAAGACCGCAGAAGCATAATCAGCCGTTTGGAGCAACCCGGGGATGAAGGCCATGGTGTAGGTGGACAGCGCGTGGGCGCGATTCTCCATCTCGGCCATCTCGAGGAAGTCCTGCGAAAGGTTCCCCCGGTACTCCTCCCACCAGCCTCCCTTGTCGCGGTCCGTGATGATGTCCGCGAGCGCGTCGATCAGGGGCTCGTTGACGCACATGCACAACGCCGCGATCGTGCGCAGGCGTTCGACGCTGATGCCGGTCTTGCCGCTCTCCATCTGCGTCACGTGGGCGGGGTTGATGCCCAGTGCGCGGGCGAGCTGGCTGCCGCCGAGGCCGGCCTGTTCCCGCATCCTGCGAAGTTCGGCACCCAACCGCAACTGGCGAAGCGTCGGGTTCGATCGAAGGGCCATGGGACCAGTCTGCCAGCCCCGTTCGGGGGAACTTCTCGTGGATCGCCACAAATCTGTGGCGCCTCACGCTATCGTCACCCTCAGAACGATCCGATGGACCGTCAGACACGCCTTGGTTCAGGGCAGTAGGCGCCTGCTGCCCTCCGGCCGAAGAGCGGCCACGCCCTGGTCCGGCTCGCGGCTCTCCCCCTCCACACCCATACCTCTCGGAGGTTCCCGTGTGCACCTTGAACACCCCCTCCCTCACCCTCACCCGGCAGGCCCTGCGGAGCGCCCTGACCCGCGCCTCCTGGGACACCGAGACCATCTTCAACGCCGAACTCGCCCTCGGCGAACTCATCGTCAACGCGTGGCGGCACGCCGGTACCGCCTCGCCCGTCGTCTACTTCTCCCTCGACATCGACACCCTCCGGGTCTGCGTCGCGGACGAGAGCGCCCTGCTCCCCCACGAGAAGCCCCTCTCCCTGCTCGCCGAGTCCGGCCGGGGCCTCCAGCTCGTCGCCGGGCTCACCCACCGCTGGGGCGTCGACCCCCAGGAGCGTGGCAAGACGGTCTGGTACGAGCTGGACTCCGCCGCGTGACCCGCGAACCGATCGCCCCCGACGACCCCCGGATGCGGAACTTCGCCGCCCCGCACATCACCGGCCTGCTCGGGGAGTTGCACCGTCGGGGCCTCCCGTACGGGCTCCTCTGGGGCTCGGCCTCGGCCGGCGAGACGATCCTCGACGGGCGTCTCCTGGTCGACTTCGGCAACGCGCCCGTGAGCACCCTCGTCAACCTCCTCCACCTGCTGCGGGACCTGGACCGGGAGGCGGCGTGGGAGCGGTGAGCCTCCTCGAACCGCGCTGAACACATGCGAAGGCCCTCGCCCACCGAAGGGGCGAGGGCCTCGCGGCGTCCGTCGGCTCCGGGTCAGCCGCCGGACGGGTTCCTGGGGGCGCCGCCACCGGCACCGCCGCCGAAGCCACCACCACCGAATCCGCCGGCGGCGCCTTCGACCAGCTGGCTGGCGGTGTAGCCGCCGTTGGCGTCGGGGGTGCCGACGACCGTCACGCTCTGGCCGGGCTGCAGGTCCCCGACCTTGCCCTCCTTGTTGAGCTGGACCTTCGTCGCGTCGCCGGTGGTGACCTTGATGGTGTTGCCGTTGGTGTCGGTCAGGTAGACCGTGTTGCCGTCGACGGCCTTGACCGTGCCCCGGGCGAAGCCGGCCTGCCCGCCCTGCCCCTGCCCGCCCTGCCCAGCGCCCTGCCCGCCGCCCTGGCCCCCACGGCGGGAGCCGCCCTGCCCCTGCCCGTAGCCACCTCCCTGAGCAGCAGCGGCGGCAGCCGGCCGGGCGGAGGACTTCCCGCCGCCCGTCGGCCCGTTGTTCTGCTGGTACCAGACCCCGCCCGCGAACGCCCCGGTGGCGATCACGCCGCCCGCCAGCAGCAGGCTGAGCCAGGGCAGCTTCCGCCTCGGCGGCGCGGCCAGTTCGGCGCTCACGTCCCGCGCGTCCGGCGGGGTGGCGAGGAGGGCGACCTGCTCGGCGGGGGTTCCGGGCCCGACGGTGGCGATCTCTTTGCTCATGACAGTGGAGTCCTACTCGTGCCGGAGGGCGTCGATCGGCCGCAGCGAGGCGGCCCGGTTGGCGGGGTAGCTGCCGAAGAACAGCCCGATGGCGACGGCGATGGCGAAGGCGCCGAGCACCGATTCGGGGATCACCACCGGCGTGATGCCGACGATGCTGAAGTGCGAGCCGGCGATTCCGGCGGCCACGCCCAACCCCGCGCCGATCACCGAGAGCAGCGTCGACTCGGTGAGGAACTGCCCGAGGATCACCGCGCGCGGGGCGCCGAGCGCCTTGCGGATGCCGATCTCCCTGGTCCGCTCGGTGACCGTCACCAGCATGATGTTGGTGATCCCGATCCCGCCGACCAGCAGCGAGATCGCGGCCACCGCGCCGAGCAGCACGGTGAAGGTCTTCGTCGTGCTCTCCCTCGCGGTGAGCAGTGAGGCCTGGCTGGTGATCCGGAAGTCCGCCTTGGCGGGGTCGGCGATCGCGTGCGTGCCGAGCAGGCCGCGGGTGATCTCGGACTGGGCGGCCGTGGTGCTGTCCGCGTTCGCGGCCTGGACCAGGATCTGGTTGACGGAGCCGAAGCCGGTGAAGGCGTTCTGCACCGTCGGGAGCGGGGCGATGACGACGTCGTCCGGGTCGGTGAAGCCGCTGCCGCCCTTGGCCTGGAGCACGCCGACCACGGTGAACGGCGTGCCGCCGAGGACGACCGACTTGCCGACCGGGTTCTCGGTGTCGAACAGCTGCTTGGCCGTCGTCGCGCCGAGCACCGCGACCTTGCGCGAGTCGAGCACGTCGTCGTCGGTGAAGTACTCGCCGTGCGCGACCTTCTGGTTGGCGGTCTCGAAGTACGACGGGTAGGTGCCGACGATCGAGCCGGGGCTGTACGAGATGTTCCCGTACAGCGCGGTGCCGCTGGTGGTGACCACCGGGGCGACCGACCTGATCGCCCCCGCGTCGGTGTCGCTCGCCAGCGCCTTGGCGTCGGCGACCGTCAGCTTCTTCACCGAGGAGGTGGCCCGGGAGCCGCCGTTGGCCGAACCGGAGCTGACCGTCAGGGAGTTGGTGCCGAGCGAGGTGATCGAGTCCTTCACCGCCACCGACGAGCCGTTGCCGACCGCCAGCAGCAGGATCACCGAGGCCACGCCGATCAGCACGCCGAGCATGGTGAGCGCCGAGCGCACCTTGTTGGCGGCCAGGCCGCCGACCGCGAAGCGGAGCGTCTGCCAGAGGATCACGCCGGCACCTCCGCGCCCGCCACGCCGGCCGCGCCCGCCGGGCCCGCCGGGCCCGCCGCGAGCTCCGTGTAGGCCGCGTCCAGGAAGGGCGGCGGCCCCTCCACGGGCGCCTGCCGCAGATCGCTCACGATCTGCCCGTCGACCAGTCGCAGCACCCGCTTGGCGTGCCGGGCGACCTCGTCCTCGTGGGTGATCAGCACGACCGTGCGGCCGGTGGCGTTGAGCCCGTCGATCAGGGCCAGCACCTCCTCCGTCGAGCGGCTGTCGAGGTTGCCGGTCGGCTCGTCGGCGAGCAGCATCGCGGGCGCCGTCACCAGGGCCCGCGCCACCGCGACGCGCTGCTGCTGGCCGCCGGAGAGCTCGTTGGGCTTGTGGCCGGCCCGCTCGGCGAGCCCGACCAGCGACAGCGCGGCCATCGCCCGGCGGCGCCGCTCGGCGGTCCGGACGCCCGCGTAGGCGAGCGGCAGCTCGACCTGGGCGAGGGCGGTGGTGCGGGGCACCAGGTTGAAGGACTGGAAGACGAAGCCGATCTTGCGGTTGCGCACCAGTGCGAGCTGCTGCTCGTCCAGGTGGCCGACGTCGGTGCCGTCGAGGAGGTAGCGGCCGGCGGTCGGGACGTCCAGGCAGCCGAGGATGTTCATCAGGGTGGACTTGCCGGAGCCGGAGCTGCCCATCACGGCGACGAAGTCGCCCTGTTCGATGTCCAGGCTGACGCCCCGCGGCGCACCGGTCTCCGGGTCGGAGGGGCCGCGCAGCGCGTGCACGGTGGCGTCGCCGTGCCCGTACGCCTTGGTGAGCCCGCGGATGCGGATCACCGGGACGGGGTGCGCGGGGACGCGCTTGTCGATGACGTGACGCATGCTCACGAGTCAGCCCTTGCCGCCGCGACCGGCCCCGGCACCGGCGCCGCCACCGCCACCGGAACCGCCCGGGAAGACCCCGCCGCCGGCCCCGCCCCGGTTGCCGCCGAGGCCCGGGAAGGAGGCGTTCGGGAAGCCGTTCCCGCCGCTGGTGGTGGGGAGTTCGACCTTGTCGCCCTCCTTCAGCCCGGAGACCACCTGCACCGTGCTGTCGCCCTCGACCCCGACCCCGACGGTGACCCGCTCGGAGGCGCCGTCCGGCTGCACCAGGGTCGCGGTGCGCGAGGTACCGGTGCCGGACAGCGCGGAGGTGGGCAGCGAGAGCGCGTTGTCGGCCTCGCCGGTGATCACCTGGACGGTGGCGCTGAGGCCGGTGCGCAGCGTGCTGGTGTCGCCGGTGATCTGGAGCGTGGCCGCGTACTGGACGGCGGCGGAGCCGGCCGCGCCGCCGGAGCCGCTGCCGGTGGGCAGCGAACTGACCGACAGGACCGTCGCGTTGAGCTTGGTGTCGGACTGCGCGTTCAGGGTGACGGTGGCCGCCTCGCCCTTCTTCAGCTTGAGCGAGTCGAGCTCGGAGAAGTTCGCGGTGACCTGCATCCCGGTCGGGTTGGTGAGCACGATGAAGCCGCTCGGGGCGGCCGCCGAACCCGTGCCGGTCCCGGTGGACTTGCCGGAGGAGGACGAGGCGGAGGCGCCGGAGCCGGTGGCCCCGACGGTGTCGCCGACCTTGCCGGAGACCGAGGCGACCGTACCGTCCACCGAGGCGGTCAGGGTGGTGCCGGCCAGCGCCGCCTGGGCGTTGGCCAGGTTGGTCTGCGCGGTGGCGACCTGCTGCTGGGCCTGGGCCACGGCCGCGTCGTCGACCTTGGTGGTGGTGACGGTGGTGGTCTGCGGGGCGGGCGTACTGCTCCCGCCCGCCCCGCGTCCACCGCTGCCGGCCCCGCCGCCGGGGGTGGCGGCGGAGGTGGCGCCCGGCAGCTGCTCGGTGGTCGTGGTGGTGACCCCGGCCTGGGCCTTGGTGAGGTTGGCCTGGGCCGTGGTGAGCGCGGCCTGGGCCGCGTCCACCTGCTGCTGGGCCGCCGTGGTGTCGACGGTGGCGAGCACCTGGCCCTTCTGCACGGCGTCCCCGACCGCGACCTTCACCGCGGTGAGCTTCCCGCCGGTGGTGAAGTCCTGGGCGGCGTCGGTCGGTGAGACCAGGGTGCCGGTTCCGGACACGGTGGCCAGGACGGTGCCCTTGGACACCGTGGCGGTACGGGCCGCGGGCTTCGCGGAAGCCGGGCCCGAGCTGCCGCTGACCGTGGCGTACACCAGGGCGGCGCCGCCCAGCAGGGCCACGCCGAGCGCGGAGTTGACGAGGACGGCGCCTCGCCGCCGTGGGAGCACCTTCATGGCGGACAGCTTCCCGGCGGGCTCTTGCGTCGTGCTGGGCGGCGGCTGGGAGAAGCCTGACCGGCCGGATCCGGGCATTGCGGACAGAACACCCGTCCCGTGCGGGCGCCTTGGCCGTCCCGTGGGCGGCCGTTGGGCGAACTCCCAGCGGGCTCCCAGCGATCTCCAGCCATCCGGGAGGGCGTTCTGAGGACGTTCTCACGGAGGCGCGAGGAGCTGCCGGGAGCTCCGGGGAGGCGCGCGGCGCCACGCGGCACCCGCGCGGGAACGCCGCAGGGGCGCGCCGGAGGACCGACGCGCCCCTGCGGGCCCCGAGGGAAGAGTCAGAGCGACTTGCGGAAGGCCTCCGCCACCGCCAGGAAGATCGAGTTGCCCTCGGCCTCGCCGATCGACACCCGCACGCCCTCCGGGAACGGCCGCACGATCACGCCGGCCTCGGCGCACGCGGCGGCGAACTCCTGCGAGCGGTCGCCGAGCCAGAGCCAGACGAAGTTGGCCTGCGAGTCCGGGATCTCCCAGCCCTGGGCGCGCAGCCCGGCCACCACCCGGGTGCGCTCCTCGACCAGCGCCTCCACCCGCTCCAGCAGCGCCTCCTCGGCGCGCAGCGAGGCGACGGCCGCGTCCTGGGCGAGCCGGCTCACGCCGAACGGGGTGGCGACCTTGCGCAGCGCGGCCGCCACCGGCTCGTGCGCGATCGCGAAGCCGACCCGCAGGCCCGCCAGGCCGTACGCCTTGGAGAAGGTGCGCAGCACGCAGACGTTCGGGCGGTCCCGGTAGAGGTCGATGCCGTTGGGCACCTCGGGGTCGCGGATGAACTCGATGTAGGCCTCGTCGACCACGACCAGGACGTCGGCCGGGACGGCGTCCAGGAAGCGCTCCAGCTCGGCGCGGTGGATCACGTTGCCGGTGGGGTTGTTGGGGTTGCAGACGAAGACCAGCCGGGTGTTCGGGGTGATCGCGGCGAGCATCGCGTCCAGGTCGTGGTCGCCGTTCGCCTTGAGCGGCACCGGGACGGGGGTGGCCCCGGCGACGGTGGCGACGATCGGGTACGCCTCGAAGGAGCGCCAGGCGAAGATCACCTCGTCGCCCGGGCCGGCCGTGACGAGCACCAGCGACTGGGCGATGCCGACCGAGCCGGTGCCGGTGGCGATGTGCTCGGCGGGCACCCCGAAGCGCTCGGCCAGCACCGAGGTCAGCTCGGTGACGCCCATGTCGGGGTAGCGGTTGAACGAGCCGGCCGCCTTGACCGCCGTCTCCAGCACGCCGGGCAGCGGCTCGTAGGGGTTCTCGTTCGAGGACAGCTTGTAGGCGTCGGCGCCGGCCGGCTTGCCGGGCTTGTACGTGGGGATGCCGTCGAGGGTCGGCCGCAGCCGCGGGCCCTGCGCTGACGTACCACTGCTCACGGTCGTACTCCGTTTCCAGTTGCGGAACTCTCCGGTGCGCTCGCCCGCCACGGACGGGGTCGCCGCCGTGCCCGGGACCTCGTGACGCGTCCGGACCACCCCGGTCGGGTGCCTTGCACGATACCGACCGCCCTCACCCGTAGGAGTGAGATGCCCGGTCGGGTTACAGGCGCAGATCAGCCATTCTGCCCGGTTCCTTTGGCACATGTCAGAGGTAAGAGGCCTGGTTTCAGGCGGGTATCGAAGGGGCGCACCCCGGCTCACTCGTGGAGAAACGTATCTTTGCGGGCTCCCGATGCGCCGGTCACAGACCCTTGTCAGGAGCCATACGATCGGTCCGCCATGACAGCAGCAGCCAACCAGAGCGGTCGGCGTCCCACCACCTCACGGCGTCTGGAGCGGGCCGGCATCCGGGATGTGGCAGCAGCCGCCGGAGTGTCGATCACCACTGTCTCCGATGCGCTGAACGGGAAGGGCCGCCTGCCCGACGAGACCCGCAGCCGGGTGCGCGAGGTCGCCGAGCGCCTCGGCTACCGCCCCTCCGCGGCCGCCCGCACCCTGCGCACCGGACGGTCCGGCCTGATCGGCCTGACCGTCACGACCTACGGTGAAGAGCCGTTCACCTTCACCGAGTTCGCGTACTTCGCCGAGATGGCCCGGGCCGCCACCAGCGCCGCCCTCGGCCGCGGCTACGCGCTGGTGGTGCTGCCCGCCTCCTCCCGCCACGACGTCTGGGGCAACATCGCCCTCGACGGCACCGTGGTCATCGACCCGCCCGACCAGGACCCCCTGGTGAGCGAGCTGTACCGGTCCGGCGTCCCGGTGGTCAGCGACGGCAAGCCCGGCAACTGCCCGGTCACCGCCTGGGTCGACAACGACCACGAGGCCGCCGTGCTCGGCATCCTCGACCACCTCTCCGAGGCCGGCGCCCGCCGCATCGGCCTGCTCACCGGCACCAGCACCGACACCTACACCCGGCTCTCCACCGAGGCCTACCTCGGCTGGTGCGCCAAGGTCGGCCAGGAGCCGGTGTACGAGACCTACCCGGCGCACGACCCGGCCGCCGGCGCCGTCGCCGCCGACCGGCTGCTCGCCCGGCCCGACCGGCCGGACGCCGTCTACGGGCTGTTCGACCCCAACGGCACCGACCTGCTGGCCGCCGCCCGCCGGTACGGCCTGCGGGTGCCGGACGACCTGCTGCTGGTCTGCTGCAGCGAGAGCGACGTCTACGCCACCACCGAACCGCCGATCACCACGCTCTCGCTCAAGCCGCGCAAGATCGGCACCACCGTGGTCAACCTGCTCATCGACGCGATCGAGGGCGTGGACTCCGGGACGGGCGTCGACATCGCCCGGCTCTTCCCGCCCCGGTTCCGCACCGCCGGCACCGGGCCGCCGCCGGGCACCCTGATGCCGACCGAACTGATCGTCCGCGCGTCCTCCCAGCGCCGGAGTCCGCGCACCACCGTCAGCCCGCCCCGGTCGCCGGGCGAGGTTTAGACCACCGCGCCGCGGCGGCCCCGGGACCGGGCCGCCGCGCCCGGGCAGAGCTGACGAGACCGTACCGAGCCGGGACAAAACGGACCTTGTGGGGCCGCCCGGCTGACGCTCCGGAGGATTGGATACCCACCAGGTGACGACGCCGGGAGAGTGGTCTTCCTATGATGGGCGAATGACACCCGAGGACCGCTTCCCCGGGCCTGAGCCCCCCCCCTCAGGCCCCCGCCACCAGCCGGACCTCGACGTGCTGCCGTACGGCACCTATTACGAACCCGATCCCTCCACCGGCTACCCCGCGGCCCCGTACGACGGGGAGACCCACGACGGGGAGACCTACAGCGGCTACGGCGGAGCCCGCTACCTGGAGCAGCACTGGCCCGCCGACGGCCAGGGCCACACCGTGCACGCCCAGGGGATCGGCATGGACCACAGCCCGGCCTTCGCGCAGCAGGGACAGGGCGGCTACGAGAACGGACCGGGGTACGAGGGGGGCCAGGAGCAGGGCGGGTACGACGGTCAGGAGCAGAACGGGTACGAGGGCGGCCAGGAGCGGAGCGGGTACGAAGGCCAGGACCAGGGCGGCTACGAACCCACCCTGCCCGACCAGCCCTCCCCGGCGCTCCAGCTCGCCGGCCGCGACGACCCGCCGACCATCGAGCTCGGCCCGCCGCTGCCCGACCCCGCCGCGCCGACCTACCCGTACCCGGCCCCCGGCCCCGGCGAGCCCCCCGGCCCGGTCTACGTCGTCGGCGACGTCCACGGCTACCTGGAGGAGCTGCGCGCCGAGCTGCGCCACCAGGGCCTGATCGACGCCGACGGCCACTGGTCCGCCGGCCGCGCCCGGATCTGGTTCCTCGGCGACTTCACCGACCGCGGCCCCGACGGCATCGGCGTCATCGACCTGGTCATGCAGCTGGCCGCCGAGGCCGCCGCGGCCGGCGGCTACTGCCGCGCCCTGATGGGCAACCACGAACTGCTCTTCCTCGGCGCCGCCAAGTACGGCGACGAGCCCGTCCAGTCCACCGCCGGCACCGCCTCCTTCCTCGCCGCCTGGCGGCTCAACGGCGGCCAGCAGAACGACCTGGACCGCCTGGAGGCGCACCACATCAGCTGGCTCTCCCGGCTCCCCGCCATGGCGGTGGAGGACGGCCACCTGCTGCTGCACTCCGACACCACCGCGTACCTGGAGTACGGCGAGTCCATCCCCGACGTCAACGACGCGGTGCACAGCCTGCTCGCCGACGGCAGCGTGGACGAGTGGTGGGACTGCTTCCGCCGCTTCACCAAGCGGTTCGCCTTCCGCGGCGAAGCCGGGCCGCTGGCCGTCCACGAGCTGCTGGACACCTACGGCGGCAGCCGGATCGTGCACGGGCACAGCCCGATCCCGTACCTCACCGGCGCGGTGCACAACGACGACGGCCAGCCGCCGCACATCCCCGGGCCGTACGTGTACGCGGACGACCTCGCGGTGGCGATGGACGGCGGCGTCACCATGGAGGGGCGGCTGCTGGTCGCCCGGCTGCCCATCGGCTGACCGCCCGGCCGTACGCCAACTGATGCCAGGCATAGAACAGTTGTTCCCGGCGCCCGAACCGTCGCACGCGCGCGTCCGGGGGCGCGAAATTCCGGAAACCGACTGTCAGCCCGGGCGTGCCCGCCCCTACCATGAGGCACACCACACCCGGCCGCCCGTCCGGCGGCCCGCCTCCGCGCCCGTTTCGGCGTCCTGAGGGCCGTGCGCCCCCGGGGCGGAGCGAACGGGGTCCGCACGAACGGGGTCCCCATGACCAACCCCCCGCCCCTGCTCGCCGAGGACCGCCCGGAGTACGAGCGCCTCCTCACGGAAGCCCTGCGCGACCGCACCGTCCTCACCGCCCTGCGCGCACCCGGCGCGCTCGCCACCGCCGAACTGCGCCTCCGCGCCCTGCGCGACGCCGACCGCGTCAACGCCGCGGCCGCCACCGAGTACGCCCACTACACCCGGCTGCGCGAGGCCCTGCACAGCACACCCCCGCCACCGCCCGGCGGCGAACCCGCCAACCCCGGGCTGCTCACCCAGCTGCGCACCGGCGGCGGCGGAGGCGGACCGTTCCCCGTCCTCACCGTGCTCACCCCAATCCTGGCCTGGGCCGCCGCCCTGTTCCTGCTGCTGATCGGCTACCTGCTGCGCGCCGCCGAGCCGGGCCTCGCCCTCGCCGGCTCCCTGGTCACGGCCGGCTGGGTGGCGCTCGCCGCCGGGGTCGCCGCGATGGCCATCGGCATCATCGGGCTGCTGCTCACCGCCCTGCGCGACGGCGCCGCCACCGCCCCGGCCGGCACCGACCCGGAGCTCGCCGCCGAACTCGGCGACGCCCACGGCGAATGGCGCACCGCGCTGCGCGAGCGCGGACTCCTCCCGTACCTGCTCGACGCGCTGCCGCCGGTGCCGACCCCGGCGACCCGACCCGGCGTCAGCCGCCCCGACGGCACCGGTCCCGACTTCAGCAGCCCGGACTTCACCGGCCCCGGCTACAGCTCACCCTCGTTCACCAGCCCCGGCGCCGAAGGACTGACCGACCGCGAGGGCCGCGTCCCCCGCCCGGCCGGCTTCACCCCACCCGACTTCACCGGACCCGGGTACACCCCACCCGACTTCACCGGGCCCGGCGCCGAAGAACTGACCGACCGCGAGGGCCGCGTCCCCCGCCCGGCCGGCTTCACCCCACCCGACTTCACCGGACCCGACGAGGTCCGCTGAACCCTCCGCTCCCCGGTCGGCGCCCCCGGACCGGGGGACATCCCCACCCCCGGTCCGGGGGCGGCCACCATCGTCCCGGGCCCCGCTGCCCGCCAGGCTGGAACCCACGAGTGGAGCACGACCCGGGGGAGACCAGCGATGCGCACCGGACCCGTCCGACCGGCCCGAACCGGACCGGCCCTGCTGCTGGTCACCGCCCTGCTGGCGGCCCTGCTGGGGCTGCTCCCCGGCGTCGGAGCCGAAGCAGCCGCAGCCGAGGCGGCGGGCGACGCGCCCGCGGCGGGCGATCCGGTCCCCAGCCCGGTCGACTTCACCGGCGCCGGCGGCACCGTCCTGCACGGCCTGGTGCTGGCCGTGCCCGGCGCGAAGGCCGGCACCCCCGGCCCGGGGCTGGTCATGCTCCCCGGGGCCGGCCCGGGCCCGCTCGCCGAGCTGCGGGCCGCCGCCGAGTCGTACGCGCGGCACGGCGTCACCGTCCTCGTCTTCGACAAGCGCACCGACGGCTACTCGACGACCCACCGGGACTACGGGCAGCTGGCCGACGACGCCCTGGCCGCCGTCCGGCTGCTGCGCGCCCGGCCGGAGGTCGCCCCGGACCGGGTCGGCCTGTGGGGCCTGTCCGAGGGCGCCTGGGTGGCCTCGCTCGCCGCCACCCGCACCACCGAGGCGGCGTACCTGGTCACCGTCGGGGCGGTCGGCCTCACCCCGGCCCGCCAGCAGGCCTGGGCGTACCGGGGCTACCTGCGCCACGCCGGCGTCTCCGGCTCGCTGGTCACCGCCCTCTCGGACACCTCCGTCCGCCTGCTCTCGGCGGCCGGGCTCTTCCCGGAGGCCGACTACGACCCGGTGCCGGTGTGGGAGCGGGTCCGGCAGCCCGTCCTGGCCGAGTGGGGCACGCTCGACCGCGAGGCCGCCCCCGAGGAGAGCGCGACGATCATCCGCCGGGCCCTCGACCGCGGCGGCAACACCCACTACACGCTGCGGACCGTCCCCGACGTCCGGCACAACCTGCACCTGACCCGGGACGACGGCTACGACCGGCCCGACCTGCTCCCCGCCGACTACGCCGGGACCGAGTCCGCCTGGATCCAGCGGCTCGCCACCGGCCTCCCCGCCGCCTCCGCCAGCGCGATCGGGATCGACGCCGACG
>NZ_LFVW01000015.1:0-18349 GCF_001182915.1 Kitasatospora sp. MY 5-36 | reverse complement strand
GGCCGGTCGGCCCGAGGCCGCGGCCCAGGCCCGTCCGACGGCCGAGGCCGAGGCGTACTGCTCCAGACAGCCGCGCCGGCCGCAGGGGCAGGCGGCGCCTCCGGGCCGGACCACGATGTGGCCGATCTCGCCGCCGGCGCCGTGGGCGCCCGCCTCGATCCGTCCGCCGAGGGCGATCGCGCCCGCGATGCCGGTGCCGATGGCCAGGAAGAGGAACTGTTCGGCACCCCGGCCGGCGCCGATCCGCTGCTCGGCGAGTCCTCCGGTGCGGACGTCGTGGCCGAAGGCGACCGGCACGCCGCCCAGGCGGTCGGCCAGCAGCGCGCCGAGCGGGAGGTCGTGCCAACCGAGGTTGGCCGCGAACACGACGGTGCCCGTGCCGACGTCGACGATGCCGGGCACGGCGACGCCCACCGCGGCCGCGGGCCGGCCGAAGCGGCGCTCGCCGTGGGCGCGCATTTCGGCGGCCGCCTCGAGCACCGATTCCACGACGGTGTCGGTGCCGCGTTCGCGAGGGGTTTCCCGGCGGGCCTGGTGAAGTAATTCTCCGCTGCTTCCGATCAGGGCGGACTTGATTCCGGTACCGCCCACATCAAGGGCTATGACGTGTTTCATGGGGGATGAGTATGGAGCATGCTCGGACGAGCTGGCAAACGTCCTGGAAAACGACCCGTAAAAGCCTCGTCGGTGCGCGCCCGCCGTTTTGTCCGGCAGGCCGGAAGAGTGGGAGCCTCCTGTGATCCTGACGGGACCAGAAATCGTTGAATCCGCCCGCGACGGCAGGATTTCCATATCCCCGTTCAACCGGGACCAGGTGAACCCGAACAGCTACAACGTCTGCCTCGGGGAGACGCTGATCACCTACACGGACAGCGTCATCGACGCGTACCGGCCCAACCGGACCGACGCCACCAAGATCG
The DNA here is from genome assembly GCF_001182915.1 of Kitasatospora sp. MY 5-36. Taxonomy (NCBI): domain Bacteria; kingdom Bacillati; phylum Actinomycetota; class Actinomycetes; order Kitasatosporales; family Streptomycetaceae; genus Kitasatospora; species Kitasatospora sp. MY 5-36. Next base: position 17,429 of record NZ_LFVW01000015.1, on the reverse strand, counting down.
ACTCCAGCGGCTTCGTACTGGAGCCCGACCAGCTCTACCTGGGGCACACCGTGGAGGAGGTCGGATCCGACGTCTTCGTGCCGCTGCTCTTCGGGCGATCCTCGGTCGGCCGGCTCGGGCTCTTCGTGGAGATCACCGCCCCGATCGGGGACATCGGCTTCCACGGCCAGTGGACCCTCATGCTGTCCGCGGTCCGACCGCTGCGGGTGTATCCCGGGATGAAGATCGGGCAGATCATGTTCTTCGACACGCTCGGCGATATCGAGCCCTATTCCGGGAAGTACCAGGGCGCGGTCGGACCGCAGGAATCGCGCTACTGGCGGGACAAGTTGGGGCAGCCGTGATCCTCACCCGGGCGGAAATAGCCAGGTCGATCGACTCCGGTGACATCGTCATAGAGCCGTTCGACCCCCGAAGGATTTCCCCGAACGCCTACGACTGGCGACTCGGCGACACCATCCGGGTGTGCGAGTCCGAACTCGACGCGGCGCATTCCACGGAGTTCGAGGAGCGCACCATCCCGCCGGACGGCATGGTGCTGCTGCCGGGCAGGCTCTACCTCGGGGTCACCCACGAGCGCACCCATTCCGAGCGCTTCGCGCAGATGATCAACGGTGACCGCACGGTGGGCGCGCTGGGCGTCTGGGTGCACGTCTCGGCACCGCTCGGCCACGTCGGCCACGCCATCCGGTGGACGCTCGAGATCCGCGTCGTGCGCCCGGTGCGGATCTATCCGGGGATGACCTTCGGGAAGATCATCTTCCTCAAGACCCTCGGCGCGGAGGCCAGTTACCAGAACATGGGCCGGAAGTACACCCGGACCAGCGGCATCGACACGTCGCGTCTGTACGAGGAGCTCGCGTGAACGTCCTCACCGGGATCGACCTCCCCCCGGACAGCCCCGGCGGCAGCGTCGAGCTGCTGCGCGACCTGTACGGCGGGCCGGAACCGCTCATCCCCGCCGACGTCTTCATGCTCGCCCCGGAGGACCGGCAGGCGCCCGACACCTCCGGTTCACCGGCCCTGCTCACGGTGCCGGGCAAGACGGTGTCGGGGCCGGCGTTCTGGGCCTACGTGGACCGGCTCGGCGCCGCCGTCCGGGACAGGTACCCCGCCGCCGACCACGACGTGCTGCACCTCCAGCACCTGGCCTTCGGCGCGACGGCCGCCCTGCAGCAGGTCTTTCCCGACCGGCCGAGCATCGCGCTGGTGCACGGCACCGACCTGCTGTTCGCCGAGGACCACCCGACCCAGGCCGCCGTTCTGCGGGAGACCGCGGCATCGGCCGACGCGATCATCGTCCCCACCGGGGCGATGGCGGACCGGCTGCGCCGGATCGCCCCGGTCCCGTCGGACCGGATCGTCCACATCCCCTGGGGCGTCCCCGACCGGCTGCTGGCCGGCCGGCCCACCGGGGCGGGGCACCGCGCGGAGCGCGAAGCGGGCGTCCTGCGGGTGCTCTACGCGGGTCGGCTCACCGCCGAGAAGGCCACCTCCGGCCTGATCGCGGCGGTGGCCTCGCTCCCCGGGGTGGAGCTCTCCGTGGCCGCTCCCCGGGCGGAGTTCGCGGCCCTGGCCGCACGCTCCGACCTGTCGCGGGTGCGCCGCCTCGGCTGGCTGTCCCGGGAGGACCTGTGGCGCGCGTTCGGCGGACACGACCTCCTGATCGTCCCCTCGCTCCGGCTGGAGGCGTTCGGGCTGGTGACCATCGAGGCGCAGGCGTGCGGCCTGCCGGTCGCCTACCAGCCCGTGCCGGGCCTGACCGAGGTGCTCGGCCGCTCCGCGCTCCCGGTCGACTTCGGGGACTTCACGGCGCTCCGGGGCCGCATCGAGGAGTTCCTCCGCTCGCCGGAGCGGCTGGACGACCTGGCCGCGGCCGGCCTGGTCAACAGCGGGCGCTTCCCGCTGTCGCGGACCGCCGGCGACCTGGCCGAACTCTCCCGCCGGGTCGCGCGATGACGCCCCGGCCGACCACCGCGGCCCCTGCGCCCACCGCGCCCCCCACCGGGCCTGAGCGGGACCGGGGCGACGGCCCGCGGTCCGCGGACTGCGTGTTCTGCGCCATCGTCGGGGGCCGGCTGCCCGCCGCCGTCGTCCACGAGGACGAGCGGACCATCGCCTTCCTCGACATCACCGCGGTCATGGACGGGCACACCCTGGTGATCCCCAAGCGCCACGCCGCCGACCTCTGGGAGATCACCCCGGAGGACGCCGCCGCCGTGATGGCCACCGTCCACCTGATGGCCGGGCGGATCCGGGACGTGCTGGCGCCGGACGGCCTGACGCTGTTCCAGGCGAACCGGGACGCGGGCTGGCAGGACGTGTTCCACCTGCACGTCCACCTGGTGCCCAGGGCGGCCGGGGACCACCTCCACCGCCCCTGGAAGGCCGACCCGGTGCCGCTGGAGCGGCTCGCCGCCACCCGCGCCCGCCTCTCGGCACCGTCCCCCGAACACCCGGACCGGACCGCGGTGTGACGGCTCCCCGACCAGCTCGATCCCGTCGGGCCAGAACGTGAAAGGCCTTGTGTGCGCGCCGACCTCTCCATCCTCCGAGACCGTTCCTTCCTGCTGCTGTTCTCCGCCCGGTCCGTCTCCCTCCTGGGTGACGCCATCGCACCGGTGGCGCTCGCCTTCGCCGTCCTCGGAATGCCGGACGGCTCGGGTTCGACCCTCGGGATCGTCGCCGCCGCCCGGATCGCCGCCCAGGTCGCGTTCCTGCTGTACGGCGGTGTCCTGGCCGACCGGCTGCCGCGGCACCGGGTCATGGTCGGGGCGGACCTGACCGCGGGTCTCGCCCAGGGAGCGGTCGCGGTCCTGGTGCTGACCGGGACGGACTCCCTGGCGGGCCTGGTCGTCCTGTCGATGGTCAGCGGCGCCGCCAGCGCGCTGTTCACCCCGGCGTCCCGGAGCGTCACGGTGCAGCTCGTGCCCGCCGAGAAGATCCAGTCCGCCAACGCGCTGGTCCAGCTGTCGATGAACGCGGGCAGCATCGGCGGCGCGGCGCTCGCGGGCGTGCTGGTCGTCCTGCTCGGCGCCGGCTGGGCACTGGTGGTGGACGCGGCGACGTTCCTGGTGTCCGCGGTGCTCCTCGCCGGAGTCCGGCTGACCGGCACGGCGGACCAGCCGTCGCCCACGGAGGAAGGGATCTTCTCCCAACTCCGGCACGGGTGGCGGGAGTTCACCGAACGGACCTGGCTGTGGGCGGCGGTGGCGCAACTCGCGCTGGTGAACGTGTGCATCGGCGCCGGCTTCATCGTGCTGGGACCGGTCGAGGCCGAGGCGCACCTCGGCGGCGCCTCCGGATGGGCCGCCGTCCTCACCGCGCAGGCGGTCGGCTTCGTGGCGGGCAGCCTGCTGGCCATCCGGCTGCGGCCCCGCCGGCCCCTGCGGGCCGCGGTGCTGTTCACCCTGGGGATCGTGCCGTCCCTGGTCGCGCTGGCCTGCGCCGCGCCGGTCGCCGTCACCGCCGGCGCGATGTTCGTCACCGGCCTGTGCATGAGCCTCAACGACGTCACCTTCCTCACGGCACTGCAGAAGCACGTGCCGGAGGAGTCGATGTCCCGGGTGATGTCCTACGACGCCTTCGGCTCGTTCGTCTTCCTCCCGCTCGGCCTGGCGGTCGCCGCCCCGATCGCGGACCGCGTCGGCAGCGGCGCCGTCTTCCTGGGCGCGGCCTGCCTGGTCGCCGCGACCGCGGGCGTCGTGCTGGCCGTCCCGGGGGTCCGCACCCTGCCGTACGAGCCGCAGGCCGCGGCGGAGGCGGGGGCGGACCGTCCGCAACAGGCTTCGGCAGCAGTGCCGGCATCCGTCCGTACGACCAAGGAGGACCAATGACCGACGACACCCGGCAGCAGGACACGCGCGGTTCCGTGGCGGCACCGGAAGCCGCCGGGCCACCGCGCGACACGCTCCAGGAGACCTTCGCCCGGATCTACGCCAGCGGGGCCTGGACCCTGACCGAGGACAGCGGGGCCGACGACGACGAATCCCGCTCCGGCCTCGGGTCGAACCTGGCCCAGACGGCCGCGCTGCGTGCCGAACTGCCGTCCCTGCTCGCCGAGCTCGGCGTCCGGAGCCTGCTCGACGCGCCGTGCGGGGACTTCTTCTGGATGTCCAGGGTCGACCTGGGCGTCGACCGCTACATCGGTGCCGACATCGTCCCCGCGGTGGTCGAGCGCAACCGGGCGCGCTTCGCCCGCGCCGACCGCGAGTTCCGGGTCCTCGACCTCACCCGCGACCCGCTGCCGGAGGTCGACCTGGTGTTCTCCCGCGACTGCCTGGTGCACCTCGGAGACGACGACGTCCACCGCGCGCTGGACAACATCCGACGCAGCGGCTCGACCTACCTGGCGACGACCACCTTCATCGGGCGGGCCGGGAACGAGGCCGCCACCGATGCGGGCGGCTGGCGTCCGCTCAACCTCCGGCGGGCCCCCTTCCTGCTGCCCGAGCCCTTCCGGGTGCTCGACGAGCAGTGCACCGAGGTCTACGTGACCGAGGAGGACGGCACGCGGGTCGAGCACCGCTTCGCCGACAAGTCGATCGGGGTGTGGCGGATCGCCGACCTCTAGACCCGCCGTCCCGGTCCACCCTTCCGACCCGTCTTCCCGGTCCGCCCCCGGACCGCCGCCCCCTCAGCCCCACAACGAAGGAGAACCCTTGCCCCAGGACCAGCCCTCGGCCCTGATCGTCGGCACGGACCCGTACGCGATGCGCGCCTGCCTCAGGAACGGCATCACGCCGTACGTGGTGCACGGCCCGCACCTGGCGGACTGGGGCTACCTGAAGCTCCCGGACGGGGCCGTGGGGATCTTCGCCGAGGACCCGACGAGCATCGAGAGCGTCCTCCTCGCCCTGCGCCGGACCGGCGCCGCCGAGCGGGAGTTCCGCTTCCTCCAGACCTCCGACGAGGAGGCCCTGGTCACCGTCGCGGCCCTCGCCCGGGTCCTGGACCTCCCGACGGCCGTGGCCGCGGACATCGCCCCGAACTTCCGGGACAAGTGGCTGCAGAAGCGGGCCGTCGCGGCGGCCGGCCTGGACGTCGGCGCCTCGCAGGTCATCGAGGACATCCACCACCTGGATCCGTCCGCCCTCGCGGACTTCGACAAGGCGGTGCTCAAGCCCATCGCCGGGGCGGGCACCCGGAACACCTCGGTCGTCCGGGGGCTGTCCGAGCTGATCGACACCTGCGCCGAGTACCGGCGCCGGGGCGTTCCGCAACGCACCTTCGTCCTGGAGCAGTTCACGCCGGGCGAGGAGTGGATGGCGGACGGCGTGGTCTTCGACGGCGAACTCCGGTTCCTCAGCGTGGGCACCTACGCGGAGCCGTGCCTGACCGCCGTCGACGCCAACCGGGTGCTCCAGCTGGAACGCTTCGACCCGACCGAGGACGCGGACGCCTTCGCCCTGGCGCGGCCGGTCGTGACGGAGGCGCTGCGGGCCCTCGGCCTGCGGCGCGGGGTGTTCCACATGGAGCTGTTCCGCCGGCCCGACACCGGCGGGCTCGTGTTCGGCGAGTGCGCCGCCCGCACCGGCGGCGGGCTGATCTCCGAAGCGGTGGCGTTCAAGTTCGGCGTGGACCTGGGCGAAGCCGCCATCCGGTGCGCGGAGGGGATCGAGCCGACGATCGAGCCGACCGTCCGTCCGGAGAGCGTCAGCACCCTCTTCCTCGCCAACCGGCCCGGCGTCCTGGTCGGCTATCCCTCACTGGAGCAGATCCGGGCCCTGCCCGGTGTCGAGCACGTGCGGCTGGACCTCCCGTACGGCTTCCGGACGGGGGACACGGTGCAGGACACCACCCAGGGGGTCGGACAGGTCATGCTGAGCGGGCGCACCCGGGAGGAGGTGCGCAGCCGGCGCGAGTTCCTGACCCGGTGGTTCGACGAGCGCCTGGTGGTCGTGCCCGCCCACGCGACGTACCCGGAACTGCGGAGCTGGCAGCGGGCCAACTGGCCGGAGACCGCCTCGGACTTCCGCACCTACGCGGAGCCCGAGCGGCAGCGCTGACCCGCTCGGCCCGGTTCGTCAGGCAGTGAGCCGGATCCTCCGCGGAGGATCCGGCTCACTGCCCCCGCGGCGGTCGCAACGGCCGCCCGCCCGGGGTGTCGCCTACGGGTGGGTGTTCTTGACCGTGGGCTGCGTCTTCTGGTTGTAGATCTCCTTGCCGTCCGCGTTGTAGGCGTGGACGTAGGGAGCCGGGGGGAAGTTCGCGTTGGCGCCGGTGGAGACGGCCGCGGTGTAGGCGAACGCGCCGCCCGCCATGACGGCCGGGTACTCCGTCGCGTCGTCGCCGTAGCTGATGGTGACCTTGGCGACGTCGGCGGTGTAGTGCCCGGCGCCCAGCGAGAGGACCTGCCCGGCACCGGCCGGCGTGCTGAAGCTGTCGAAGAACTCGACCAGGTGACCGGTGCCCCACAGGCGGTCGTTGATGAACGTCGCGGGCGAGGACATGCTGGTGCCCTTGTCGCCCTTCGACTCGCACTGCACGTACTGGCCGGCGGAGTCGACGGCGACGACCACGCCGTCGGTGTCCGACGAGGCGACGGGAGCGCGGACCCCGATCACCGCCTGGTACTGCGAAGCCTCGGAGCCCAGGCAGGAGGCCAGGATCCCGGCGACGGTCCCGGCGTCGATCGGGGTCGTCGTCGTGCTGGTGACGGTGGAGGCCGCCGGGGTGGCAGTCGCCCCGGTCGCGGCCGAGCCGCCGCCGGAGGCCGGGGCGGCAGGCGCGGCAGGGGCGGCCGGCGCGGCGGCGGGCTTGCTCTGGGCCGTGGGGGTGGCCGTGGGGGTGCCGGTCGCGGCGGTGGCCATTCCCCCCGCGGTCGCGATGGCCGCGGCGGTGGCGGTGATGATCATGATCGGGCGGATACGCATGAATCCGTGTCCCTTCCTGCGGGCGTCCGGTTGATGCCCGCGCCCCTGTACGCCTCCCGACGCCCGAGCGGTCGCACCCCGCGCGTGTGATCCAGGTCATAGGTCGTCGATGTAACCCTGGGACGGCGCTCGTGCGTAGAGGGCGGGAGGCTCCACCCAGGACGCACGGCTGACCCGCCGTGGCCGAGGAGTGCTCCCTCGCGCACCGCCCGTGCCGCGAGCTGACGGACAGCCCCGGAGGAGAGGCCCTTGATGACGCCACAGGAGTTCGACGCGTTCTACGCGGCGTCCTTCTCCCGCCTCACCGGGCAGCTCTACGCGATAACCGGCAACTGGTCCGAAGCCCAGGACGTGGTCCAGGAGGCCTTCATCCGCGCCTGGGACCGCAGGCGCACCTTCGACCCCGGCAACGCCCCGGAGGCATGGATCCGGACCACGGCCCGGCGGCTGGCCCACTCCCGCTGGCGGCGCCTCGCCCGGGGCCTGCACCTGGCCGGACACCACCACCGCCACGAACCGTCCACCGTCGAGCCGCCCACCGAGGAGCACCTGATGCTGGTCACCGCGCTCCGCGACCTACCCGAAGCACAGCGGATCGCCCTGGTCCTGCACCACATGTGCGACCTCTCCATCGAGCAGGTCTCCGCCGAGACCGGCGCCGGCATCAGCACCGTCAAGAGCCGCCTCGCCCGCGGCCGGACCGCGCTCGCGGCCAGACTCTCCGACCGGACCCCGACCAGCGAGGAAGGAAAGCTCCGTGTCTGACCCCGTCCACGACAGCCTCGACGACCGGCTGCGGCTGCTCGGCACGCAGATGCCGGCACCGACCCTGCCCGCTGCGGAGATCCGCAGACGCGCCGACCGGCGCCGCCACCGTCGACACGCCCTCGGCGCGACCGTGGCCTGCGCCGCGGCGGCCCTGTGCCTGACCCTCCCGTCCGTGCTGAACCCGCCGGGGCCACAACACCCACCGGCACCACAGCAGGGACCGGCCGCCACAGGCACCCCCTCCGTGCCGGCCTCCCCCCACCCCCCGGCGGCTTTCACCGTCACCAGCACGACGACGACCCCGATCGAGGCCGGGGCCGTCGCCGGGATCCTGGGCTCCTGCCTGGGCTCCGAGGCGTCGCAGTACCAGGCGGTGATCGCGGTCCGCGCTCCCGTCGCCTCCTCGGACACCGACGGCGTGGTCGTCGCCGTCGACTCCGCCGGCCAGTACGCGCAGTGCGAGTCGAAGGGCCGGACCGGGCACAGCATCTCCCTCCCCCCGACGTTCATCAACGACCGTCTGTGGGGCGCCGGCCACCTGGTCGAGTTCTTCGACAGCTTCAACACCCCGACCGGTGCCGGGCAGGTCCTCTCACTGGGCGCCGGGCACTACACCGCCGACGTCGCCAAGGTCACCATCAGCTACGGCGACGACCCGACGCAGTACCCGGCCGTCATGGCGGGCGGCGCCTTCGTCTACACCGCGGCCGTCTCCACCGGCCCCGACGCGGACCCCTTCCCCCCGGCCCCCTACGTCCACGCCTACAACGCGGACGGCAAGGAGATCTACAACCAGAGGAAGCAGCCCACGGCCAAGGACACCCACCCGTAGGCGATGCCCCAGGACCTCAGCCGAGTCGCTTGAGCATCTTGACCGTGGTCGTCTCGTAGCCGAGCGACTCGTAGAGGCCGCGCGCGCCCGTGTTGAACCCGAAGACGCTGAGCCCGAGGCTATGGGCGCCCTGCGCCCGGGCGTACTCCTCGCCGAGGAGCATGGCCCTTCGTCCGAGGCCCAGCCCGCGCCTGTCGGCGTCGATCGCGATGTCCCAGACCCACCAGGAGCCGGCGTCCTCGCTCGTGTCCGGTCCGATCCAGAGGTGGCCGACGGTGGCCCCGGCGGCATCGACCACGTCGAAGACCGCGTGCCCGGGGCTCGGTGCACCGGAGGGGAAGTAGCGGGCCATGCTGTCGGCCGCGTGCCGGCCGGCGTCCTCGGGCGTCTGCCCCGCAGCGACGAGGTCCTTGGCGTACTCGGCCCGGCTGCGATCGAGCCAGGCGGGCAGGAGTCGGGCGTCCATGGGGCGGAGGGTCGTAGACATCGGGCCAGCCTGCCACACTGCCGGCGCTGGAGCACTCCAGTTCCCGTCCAGGTGTTGTGACCAACCGTCAGCAGCGTGAACCCCGCTTGTTGTGGCAGCAGTTCGGGGGTCGGCGACCGGATGGGGGGTCAGTGGCGGTTGCCGAGGGCGAAGAGCAGGATGACGAAGCCGGCGAACAGGTGGGTGCCCAGGATGTAGATCCCGGCGCGGATGAGCATGGCCTTGCGCCGCTTCTTCTCGTCGCCGGTGGCGCTGCTCATGGTCGGTGCTCCTGGGGTCGGGTCGTGGGGCGGTCGTGGCGGGGCCTCGGGCGGATGCGCGGGCGCCGGGCGGTCATCGGTCCGTTCCCTTTCGTGCCGTGGCGTCCGCCAGGACTCCGGTGGTCCGCAGCTCGGTGCGGGCACGGGCGATGGCGTCCGGTGTCCGGGCGAAGACCCGCCCCTGCCGCTGGAGGGTGTCCAGGACGCCGAGGGCGTCCAGGGTCCGCCGGTGGCCGTCCGGCACCCCCGCGGCCAGGACGAGGATGCCGCGCCGTTCCAGCTTGCCGATCGCGTCGCCCAGCGCCAGGGCGCCCGTGGAGTCGATCGCGGTGACGTGGGACAGGCGCAGGATGACGGCCTTGACGTCGGTGGTCTCGGCGAGTTGGAGCAGGAAGCGGTGTGCGGCCGCGAAGAACACCGGCCCGTCTATCCGGTAGGCGACGATGTGCTCGGCGAGCAGCGCCCGCTCCTCCTCGTGGTGCTCGGCCGGGGCCAAGCCGTCGTGCAGCGGCACCTGCTGGAGCCGCGCGGACCGCGCGACCTGGCGCAGGGCCAGGATCCCGGCGACGGCCAGGCCGACGACGACGGCCGTGACCAGGTCGAAGGCCAGGGTCGCGGCGGCGGTCAGCGCCAGAACGGCGGCCTCGCCGCGTCCACTTCGGGCCAGCGCCCGCAGTGAGGCCACCTCGACCATCCGGACCGCGGTGGCGATCAGGACGCCCGCGAGCGCGGCCAGCGGGATGCCCTCGACGAGCGGAGCCGCGGCGAACACGACCACCGCGAGCACGGCGGCGTGCACCAGGGCGGCGAGCCGGGAGACGGCGCCGGAGCGGACGTTGACGGCGGTACGGGCGATCGCGCCGGTGGCGGCGACGCCACCGAACAGCGGGGCGACCAGGTTGGCCACTCCCTGGCCGAACAACTCCCGGTCGCTGTCGTGCCGTTCGGAAGCACTCATCGCGTCCGCGGCGGTCGCCGACATCAGCGACTCCAGCGCCGCCAGCGCGGCGACCGCGAGGGCCGCGGTGAGCAGGTGCGGCACCGCGCCGGGGTCGAGGAAGCCCAGCGACGGCAGCGGCAGACCGGCCGGGAGGTGGCCGATGGTCGCCACGTCCAGGTGGGCGAGGTCGGCCACCGCGGTCGCGGCGGCGACGGCGAGCAGCGAGAACGGGATGCCGGGGCGCAGCCGTGCGCCGACGAGCATCACCGCGGCGACGGCGAGCGCCACGGCGGGCGCGGCCGGGTGCGGGTGGCGGGCGAAGTCGGCGAGGGCCTGTCCGGCGACGGCCACGACGTTCTCGGCGTCGCCCTTGGTGACGCCGAGGGCGGCGGGCACCTGCTGGAGTCCGATCACGCCGGCGATGCCGAGGGTGAAGCCCTCGACGACCGGCGCGGGGACGTAGGCCATGAAACGGCCGGCCCCGCCGAGGGCGAGGGCGACCAGCAGCAGGCCGGCGATCAGGCCGACGGTGAGGACGCCGGAGGTGCCGTACCGGTGCACGATCGGCACCAGGACCACGGTCATGGCGCCGGTCGGCCCGCTGACCTGGAGGTTGGAGCCGCCGAACACCGCGGCCAGCGCCCCGGCGACCACGGCGGTGGCCAGCCCGGCCTCGGCCCCCGCGCCGGAGGCGACGCCGAAGCCCAGCGCGAGCGGCAGCGCGACGATCGCCACCGTCAGACCGGCCACCAGGTCCTTGCGCGGCGAGCGCCCCATGGCGGCGAGGGCCGCGCGGTTCGGCAGCACGGCCCGGACCCGCCCGGCGGCCCGGCCCACGAGGGTGGTCCGTGTGGCGCTCACGCCGTCTGCTCCGCCGCCGCGTCCGGAAGCCCGGCCGAGCGCAGCTCGGCGAGCAGCGTCCCCTGGTCGGCGATCATCTCGGTGAGGATGCGGCGCGCGGCCCGCAGCAGCTCCGCGACGTCCGGCGTGCTCAGTGCGTAGACCACGGTGTTGCCCTCGCGGGTGGCCGTGACCAGATTGCTGCGGCGCAGGACGGAGAGCTGCTGGGAGAGGCTGGACGGCTCGATCTCGATCGAGGCGAGCAGCTCGCGCACCGGACGCGGACCGTCCTGGAGCAGTTCCAGGACGCGGATGCGCGCCGGGTGGCCGAGCGTGCGGAAGAACTCCGCCTTCGCCTGGTAGAGCGGGACGGCCATGCTCAGTCCTCTTCCTGTTCCTCGGCGGTGTGCTCGATCTCGATGCCGTGCTGGGCGGCGATCCGCAGCAGCTGTGTGACGCGTCCGGCGTACGCCTGCGCGCTGTCCTCGTCACCTGCCGCCCGAGCCTCGGCCCGCTGCCTGCGGGCCTCGTCGAGCTGCTCGCGAAGCTCCTGGTCGAATACGTCGCTCATGCGCCCCTCCTCGCCGCCGGCGCTGCCGCGCGCGACCGCATCTCTGCCGAGTACAGGGCAGCATCATCTATGCACTTGAAGAATTCTTCAAGTTGCGACTATTGCAAGTCGGCCTCCGCCCGGCCCGAGGTCGTCGACGACGTACTCACCCACGCCATCGCGTCCAAGGACACAAGCGCCCCTGCCCCCAAGGCCGGGGCCTGGGGGGCAGGGGCTCGGGCGGGACGTCCCGCGGTCTTGTACCTAGTGCCGGACACCCCGGTTGACCAGAAGCAACGCCTCGTGCTCCTTGCCGGCCGGCCCGTCCCTGAACACCAACAAGGCGGGCAGTTCCGCCGAGTCGCGGCCCTCCACCTCCTGGCCGTCCGCCCAACCGTCCCCGGCGGTCCAGGTCGTGTGCCGCAGAACGTTCTCGGGCGTCGAGTAGACGGCGTGGAGCCTGCCGTCGTACGAGGCGAGAGCGGGAGGGTATTCCGACGCGTGGACCGCCGGGAGCAGGGTGCCCTCACTCCAGGCGGTGCCGTCGAACACGGCGTGCCACAGGCGGTGTTCGTCCTCCCGGCCCTCGGGGGTCTCCTCGGTCAGCCAGGCGCTCCTGAGGAGGTGCAGTTTGCCCTCGTGCACGCCGAGCGAGGACGGCCCCACCGTCTCACCGACGTCGGGAGCCTTCACCACGGTGCCGTTCGCGTCGACGGCCTCCGCCCACTTCCCGTCGACGCCGCGGACCAGGTGCACGATCATCTCGTCCGCCCCTTCGCAGCACACGACGTGAGCCTTCCCGTCGAACGCGGCCGCGGCCGGCCAGCTCCCGCGGTACTTGAGGGCACCGGAGGGTGCCGACCATGCGGGTGCGCCGCCCTTCACCCCCAGGACCACTTCCCGCAGTTCATCGTGGGGACCGTTGTCCCGGACGGTGACCTGGTGAACGAGGCGCAGCGTCCCGCCGTCGTTCACGAGCGCGGGAGGCAGCTTGCTGGAGACTCCGACCTCGGCGTCCGGGCTCCACTCGGGGGCAACGAACGGCTCCACGGACGCCGGCGTGAAAGAGGTCCACATCACCGGAGTCTCGAAGCCGGGGGCGCCCCCGCCCTTGTGGGCGCAGTACACGGTGCCGTCCACCTCGGCAAGCGCGGCGCCCCTCGCGCTGAGATGGTCCGCGAACGGCTCCGGCTTGCTCCAGCCTTCCCCGCTCGTGTACACGGCCCACCACAGACTCTGCCTGTTCACGTCCGCCACGCCCGCTCCTCACCCAAGTCGCCGCACCCGTGCCCGGCCCGATGACAGTCGGTGAAAGCCGACGCCCTGGCCGAGCACGAGGATGATCACCACCAAGATGACACAGAGTGCCGACCTGGAGACTGCTTGTAGGGGGTGTTTTCGGCCCCCTGTGCCCGCCCCTTCCTGAACCCGACATCACCCTCGGTGCACACGGTATGACGGTGCGAAGTGGCATGCTGGGGGCCGTGATCCCTGCCGAGAATCTGACAGAGCCCACCGTCCGTGCCTTGATCACGGCTCTCCAACGCCAGGACGAGGAGGAGTTGGCCACCATCGCCTCGGACCAGTTCTCCTACGTCCTGCCCGAGTCTCCCGTCCTCGCCGAACTCCCGATGGGCGACTTCGACGACTTCCGGTCGGCCGAGGCGGTGATCGTGGTCACCGACCAGAGCGCCGACGGCCTGACGCTCACCGGATTGGCCACCTGGAACCGGCACTCCCTCGGCGTGCACTGGCAGTTCGAGGTGGAGGAGGACCAGGTGTCCGTGCTGCACGTCACCGCGGCGCAGCTTCCGGAGGCGACGCGGAAGGAGGCCGAGGAGGCGCTGCGGATGCTGCTCGACGAGGTCGGCTTCGCCACCTTCGGGAGCACCCGCGACGGGACCGGCCGTACCCATCCACAGGGCACGCTCCGCCGCACGTCCATGGGCCACGGCCACTACGTGCTGTCCGAGTGGACAGTCGGCGGAGCCGGCAGGATCGGCTGGATCAACAAGGACGAGAAGCTGCCCGACCCGCACGTCTACCGCTCGTTGCGCAGCCCGGAGTCGGGAGAGCACGACTGCCGGAGCACGTACGCCAAGGTCACCTCCCACCTCGACCTGACCCTGGGCTGGGATGACGACTCGTACCAGAAGGCGACGGCCTCCTTCCACGCGGCACCGTACCGCTGGGACGCGGTGACGTGGTTGACCGAGAACCTCGACCTGGTCGACCGCGCCAAACCGCGGATCTCGGGGACCCTGACGCTCACCGGCCCGGACGGTGCGGTGGTCAGCACCGAGGAGATCACGGTGAAGGGCGACAAGCAGCCCTTCCCGCTGGCCTTCACCCGCGAGTTCGCACTCGCGGACCGTCCCGTCGGCCGCTACACCCTCACGTTCACCGACGCGGTCAAGAGCGGCGGTTACAGCCCCAGCGGCGGCACCACGGTCGAGTTGAAGGACCACGCGATCACCTTCACCGTCGGCGCCTGACCCCACCGACACCAGGCCGGCCGAACGGCGGCCGGGGGCGCGGGGACGCCGTCCACGCCCTCCCCCGGCACCGCACGACACGTCCTGCGCGAACCCGCCAGCCCCACCCCCCTCTCCCAGCCAGGCGTCCCCCGACACCCGTCGCGCGCGGTCGGCGGTCCGACCATCACCCCACGTCAGCGCAGCACTTAGGCGACCCTCGGTCGACGGCCCGTCCGCCCGGCCCCGGAACCACTCGCGACCCACCAGAACACCACACCCCACGCCTCGCCGAAAACACGGAGGGAAATGACCGAGAACACGTGAGGCCAGACTTCGTTCGATTGACCGTCACAAAAGCGGTCTGGATACTGATCGAGCACGACGCAACCGAAACTCGTTGCGAAGCGGTCTCCGATTCGACATTTCATCCGACTGAGGAGAATCCATGATCTCGAAAGCCAAGAAGGTCGTGAGCTCGATGGCGATGGCCTTCGCCGCGGCCGCCACGCTCACCGTGGCCGTGCCGTCCGGCAACGCCTTCGCCATCGACCACGTCCAGTGCGACGGGAGCCGCAACGACTTCCTGAAGATCTGGTCGCACCTCGACGGCCGTGACAGCGTCGACTGCTACGCGAACGGGGGGTCGATCGGCTTCGGCGGGTGGTGGGTCGACCGGATCTCCACCGGGAACAACGACCTGGTATACTCCGACGCCAACGGCGACTCGGTGCGGATCAACCGCTGGACCGACATCTCCTTCCCGAACCGCCCGCCGCGAGTCAACTCCATCCAGATCCTCTGACGAACCGGCGGAGCGAACCCCGAACAGAAATTCGCCCGACCGAATCACCGGGAATTCCCACAGTGCTTCGATCGCCACCGAATTTTCTGTGACGTGAATTCGCTCCACCCCGGCTCACCTGCGCCGGCCACCCCCTCCAGGGGCTGGCCGGCGTCGGCATGCTGCGCCACGGCTGCCCGCCGAGCCCCGAACTCCGCACCTCGAAGGGGAAAAACCGGGTGCGGCAGCGCGGCCCTGCCTGGCATCATGGCGCCCATGATCACGTGTCGAAAGGCCGATGCCGCGTAGACGGCCACGCGCACTGCGCGCCGAACGACCGGCCTCCCGCGTCTCGGGGCCGACCCCTCCGCTCCGGATCCACGGACTCTCCGACAGGGCGAGCCTGGCCGTCCACCGGGTCGAGCGCCTGAGCGACAGCTTCTACCTCCACGCGGGCGCCACCGACCGGGCGCTGCGGCGGTACCGCGAGTTCCTGCGCCCGCCGGGACGGCGTCCGCTGTACCCGCAGGAGTCGCATTCCCCGTGCCCGGGGTGTTCCTTCGACGACGTCAGACACGCGCGCGACGTGCTGGAGGAAGTCCTGGACAGACTGCCGGAACGGGCCCGTGCCGAGCTCGGCCGACTCGTGAAGGCCCTGGATGCGGTGTTCTTGCGCCGCACCCTCCCCGACCCGTTCGCGGACCGGCGCCAGTGGCGCACGGAGTTCTGGTGGTACCGCCGCCTGGCCGATCGGTCGGAGTGGGGGTGACGGATGGCGGTTCTCCGGTACCCACCGGGACGACGAAAGGCGGTGGTCCCCGGAGCACGGGCTCCGGGGACCACCGCCGGTCAGGCTGTCGTGCTAGCCGCGACGACGGATGCGGCGTGTCGCGAGCGTCAGGCCGCCGCCCAGGAGCAGGAGGCTCCCGGCCAGCTCGGCGAGCCGGGTGTCGGTGCCGGTGCCGGTGTTCGGCAGGTGCCCGTGCGCCTCCTTCGTGGTCACCGTGGTGGTGGACGGCGGGGAGGTCACCGGCGGGCCGGACGGCGGAGTGCCCGTCGCCGTCGCCGTGTTGGTGACCTTCCCTCGGTCGATGTCCGCCTGGGTGACCGTGTAGGCGGCCGTGCAGGTGACCGACGCACCCGGGGCGAGCGAGGCCGCACCCGCCGGGCAGGTCACCACCGGCGGCGTCCCGGCGCCCGAGAACGCCGTCTCGCTCACCGTCACGTCCGTCAGCGTCACGTTCCCGGTGTTCGTCACCAGGTACGCGTAGTCGACCGTCTGTCCCACCGCCGAAACCGTCGTCGGCGACGCCGACTTCGCGATCGTGAGCGCCGGCTCAGGGGTGTTCGGGACGGTGGTCGAGGACGGCGGGGAGGTGACCGGCGGGCCGGACGGCGGAGTACCGGTCGCCGTCGCCGTGTTGGTGATGCTGCCCGCGTTGAGGTCCGCCTGCGTCACCGTGTACTCGGCCGTGCAGGTGACCGACGCCCCGGGGGCGAGCGAGGCCGCAGCGGGCGGGCAGGTCACCACCGGCGGCGTACCGGCGCCCGAGAACGCCGTCTCGTTCACCGTCACGTTCGTCAGCGTCACGTTCCCGGTGTTCGTCACCAGGTACGCGTAGTGCAGCACCTGGCCCACCCCGGTCAGCGCGGTCGCGTCCACCGACTTGACGACGGTGAGCGCCGGTGCGGGCGTGACCGTGACGGTCACGGTGGACGGCGGGGAGGTGACCGGCGGGCCGGACGGCGGAGTACCCGTCGCCGTCGCCGTGTCGGTGATCTTGCCGCTCTGCAGGTCGCTCTGGGTGACCGTGTAGCTCGCCGTGCAGGTGACCGACGTGCCAGGAGCGAGCGAGGCCGCAGCCGGCGGGCAGCTCACCACCGGCGGCGTCCCGGAACCGGAGAACGCCGTCTCGTTCACCGTGACATTCGTCAGCGTCACGTTCCCGGTGTTCGTCACCAGGTACGCGTAGTCGACCGTCTGTCCCACCGCCGAAACCGTCGTCGGCGACGCCGACTTCGCGATCGTGAGCGCCGGCTCAGGGGTGTTCGGGACGGTGGTCGAGGACGGCGGGGAGGTGACCGGCGGGCCGGACGGCGGAGTACCGGTCGCCGTCGCCGTGTTGGTGATGCTGCCCGCGTTGAGGTCCGCCTGCGTCACCGTGTACTCGGCCGTGCAGGTGACCGACGCCCCGGGGGCGAGCGAGGCCGCAGCGGGCGGGCAGGTCACCACCGGCGGCGTACCGGCGCCCGAGAACGCCGTCTCGTTCACCGTCACATTCGTCAGCGTCACGTTCCCGGTGTTCGTCACCAGGTACATGTAGTGCAGCACCTGGCCCGCCGCCGTCAGATCCGTCGCGTCGACCGACTTGACGATGGTGAGGGCCGGGTTGGCGGTGGCCGTGACGGTCGCGTTGGACGGCGGGGAGGTCACCGGCGGGCCGGACGGCGGAGTGCCCGTCGCCGTCGCCGTGTTGGTGACCTTCCCTCGGTCGATGTCCGCCTGGGTGACCGTGTAGGCGGCCGTGCAGGTGACCGACGCACCCGGGGCGAGCGAGGCCGCACCCGCCGGGCAGGTCACCACCGGCGGCGTCCCGGCGCCCGAGAACGCCGTCTCGC
>NZ_LFVW01000155.1:0-21057 GCF_001182915.1 Kitasatospora sp. MY 5-36 | reverse complement strand
CTGCGAGCCGCAGGTCGCGGTGGTCTCCGTCCGCGCCCCGGGCCCGGAGGCCGCCGTCGCCTGGGCTGCCGACTGCCGCCGCGCGGGCCTCGCCGTCGGCTGCTTCCGCCCGCCGTCCGTCCCGGACGGCATCTCCCGCCTGCGCCTCACCGCCCGGGGCGACCTGACGGACGGGCAGATCGCCGAGGCCGTCCGCATCGTCGCCGAGCTGGCCCCGGTCGGCGCGCGGGGCTGAGGCTCCGGAGCGGACGGAGCGTCCTACTTCTTCTTGGCCCGGCTCGGTTGCACCCGGGTGGGTTCGCCGGCGGCCTTGGGGTGGTCGGGCGGGTAGGGGAGTTCGCCGAGGCCCTCGTCGTGGAGCTGCTTGTCGTACAGCTCCAGCAGGGGCTCCAGGCGGAAGGCCTGGCCGTCCATCCCGGCGTTGAGGTCGCCGAGTTCGGCGAAGCGGGCGGGGAGGGTGCGCAGGTCGAAGTCCTCGGGGGCGGCGTCGTCCAGCTCCTCCCAGCGCAGCGGGGCGGAGGCGGTGGCGCGGGGCCGGGCGCGCAGGGAGTAGGCGGAGGCGATGGTGCGGTCGCGGGCCATCTGGTTGTAGTCGACGAAGATCCGTTCGCCGCGCTCCTCCTTCCACCAGGCGGTGGTGACCTTCCCGGGCATCCGCTGTTCCAGGACCCGGCCGAGGGCGATCACCGCGTGCCGCCCGTCGGTGAAGGTCCACTCGGGCACCAGCGGCACGTACACGTGCAGGCCGCGCCCGCCGGAGGACTTGGGCCAGCCGCGCAGCCCGTACTCCTCCAGCAGGGCGCGCAGTTCGTGGGCGGCGCGGACGGCGTCGTGGAAGTCGGTGCCGGGCTGCGGGTCGAGGTCGATGCGCAGTTCGTCGACGTGGCCGGTGTCGGAGCGCCGCACCGGCCAGGGGTGGAAGGTGAGGCAGCCCAGGTTGGCGGCCCACAGGACGGCGGCCGGCTCGGTGGGGCAGATCTCGTCGGCGGAGCGGCCGCTGGGGAATTCGATCCGGGCGGTGGGCAGCCACTCCGGCAGGCCCTTGGGTGCGCGCTTCTGGTAGAAGAACTCGCCGTCCACCCCGTCGGGGAAGCGCTGCAGGGTGGTCGGCCGGTCGCGCAGCCCGCGCAGCACCCCGTCGGCGACGGCCAGGTAGTACTGCGCGACGTCCAGCTTGGTGAAGCCGCGCTCGGGGTAGTACACCTTGTCCGGGTTCGACAGCCGGACGGTGCGCCCGGCGACTTCCAGTTCCACGGCTGAGCCCATGCCCTTCACGCTAAGGGCCGGGCGCCCGGCGCGCGCCCCGGGGCGAAGCGGGCGAGGATCGTTCGCATGGACCTGCCCGTGATGCCACCGGTGGCGCCGATGCTCGCCAAGTCGGTGGCCAAGATCCCGCCCGGGATGCAGTACGAGGCCAAGTGGGACGGCTTCCGTTCGATCGTGTTCCGCGACGGCGACGAGGTGGAGCTCGGCAGCCGTACCGGCAAGCCGCTGACCAGGTACTTCCCCGAGCTGGTCGAGGCGTTCCGGCGGGAGCTGCCGCCGCGCTGCGTGCTGGACGGCGAGGTGGTGATCGCCCGGGACGGCCGGCTGCGTTTCGAGGAGCTGCTGGAGCGCATCCACCCGGCCGCGAGCCGGGTGAAGCTGCTCGCCGAGCGGACCCCGGCCTCCTTCGTCGCCTTCGACCTGCTCGCCCTCGGGGACGAGAGCCTGGTGGACGAGCCGCTGTCGGTGCGCCGCCCGGCCCTGGAGGCCGCGCTCGCCGACGCCGCCGACCCGGTGTTCACCGCCCCCGCCGCCACCGACCTCGACCTCGCCCGGACCTGGTTCGCCGAGTTCGAGGGCGCCGGGCTGGACGGGGTGGTCGCCAAACCGCTGGACCAGCCGTACCGGCCGGGGGAGCGGAGCATGTACAAGATCAAGCACGAGCGCACCGCCGACTGCGTGGTGGCCGGCTACCGCGAGCACAAGAGCGGGCCGGTGGTCGGCTCGCTGCTGCTCGGCATCTTCGACGACGGCGGCCGGCTGCAGCACGTCGGCGTCTGCGCCGCCTTCCCGATGGCCCGCCGCCGCGAACTCGCCGAGGAACTGGCCCCGTTGCGGATGGACGACCTGTCCCGGCACCCGTGGGGCGGCTGGGCGGACGAGGCCGCGCACGCCGAGGGCAGGCTGCCCGGCGCGGTCAGCCGCTGGACCGGCGGCAAGGACCTCTCCTGGATCGCGCTGCGCCCCGAGCGGGTGGTCGAGGTCGCGTACGACCACATGGAGGGCACCCGGTTCCGGCACACCGCGCAGTTCCGCCGCTGGCGCCCGGACCGCACGCCGGAGAGCTGCACCTACGCGCAGCTGGAGGAGCCGGTCTCGTACGACCTCGGCAGGGTGCTGGGGATCTGAGGACCGGGGGCCGAGGACGTGACGGAGGCCCGACCCGGTGAGCCGGGTCGGGCCTCCCGTACGGTCGGAGCGGGTGGGTCAGGAGATGTGCAGCGTGGCGGTGGCGCCCGCGGTGGGCGAGGCCGTCGGGGACGGCGAGGCCGTGGGGGCGGTCGGGGAGGCTGTGGGGGAAACCGAGGGCGAAGCGGTGGGGGAGGCGGTGGGAGACGCAGACGCAGACGCCGACGCGGAGGCGGAGGCCGAGCCCGAGGCGGGCGGGGTGGGCAGCGTGTAGACGTTGTTCGGCGAGACGATCTGGGTGATCGCCCGCGCCACGAACGTCGAGGGCTCCGAACCGTCGTGCAGGATGTCGGTGTTGAGCATGATGGACAGGCTGGCCTGCGCCTGCGGCAGGTAGAGCACCACGCTCTCGTACCCGGGCAGCGAGCCGTTGTGGCCGATCCACCCGTGGGTGGTGAACACCCCGAAGCCGTAGCCGAGGTCGGGGGTCGGTCCGGTGGCCTTGGTCTTCAGCCGCTCCGCCTGGGTGGCGGGCTTGAGCAGCGGTTCGCCGGTGGCCAGCACCTTCGACCAGGTCCGGAAGTCGGCGATGGTGGAGATGGCGGCGCCGGCCGCCCAGCCCCAGGACGGGTTCCAGGTGGTGGCGTCCTCGACCGCGCCGGTGAGCGTCTGGTTGGTGTAGCCGTGGGCGTGCGGGTCGGGGAAGGCGGCGTCGGTCGGCAGGCTGGTCTTGGTGAGCCCGGCGGGGGTGAACACCTGCTGGTTCAGGAAGTCCTGGAGCGGCTGCCCGCCGACCTTCTCGACGACCAGGCCGAGCACGATCAGGTTGGTGTTGGAGTACTCGAACTGGGCGTCCGGCTGGAAGTTCGCCGGGTGCTTGAACGCGTACGCGAGCAGCTGGTCCGGGGTGAAGGGGCGGCTCGGGTCGTTGAAGAAGGCCTGCTGGAAGTCGGAGTCCAGGGTGTAGTTGAACAGGCCGCTGCGCATGTCGCCGAGCTGGCGCAGGGTGATGCCGTCGCCGCCGGGCACGTTCGGGACGTACTTGGAGACCGGGTCGTCCAAGCCCAGCTTGCCCTGGTCCACCAGCCGCAGGACGGCGGTGGTGGTGAAGGTCTTGGTGACGCTGCCGATCCGCATGTACAGGTCGGGGGTCATCGGCGTCCCGGCGTCCTTGTCGGCGACGCCGAAGGCGCGCTGGTAACTGCCGTCGGGGGTGGCGTAGTCGACGATCACCCCGGGGATGGCGACCTGGCCCATCACCTGCTTGATCGCGTCGTCCAGCTGGGTCGTGACGGCCGTGGTGAGCGGCACCACCCCGCCGGAGGGGCTGCCGCCCGGCGTGGCGGACGGGCTGAGCGCGGCCGGTTCGGCGGTCACCGCCGGACCGGCCTGCCGCGCGGGCTTCGACTCCCCGGAGCAGGCGGAGACGGCGAGCAGGCCGGTCAGCGCGAGGGCGGCGGAGGCCACCCGTACGGCGGAGGCCGCCAGGACGGAGCGGGGGACGCGAACGGAGCGGGGAACGGACGGTCGCGGCCGTCGGGTGTCGGTCATCGGCGCAGGCGCCTCTCTGGGGCGGACGGCCCCGTGGCGAAGGGCCCCGGAGCGCGGCTCGGCCGGGCCGGAGCGCTGCTCCACGGGGCCGTGGGGGAACGTCGTCACCGTAAGCACCCGCCTCGTACCGCCGCGCGCGGGTCGGCGGCCGACTGGACCGAACGGGAGCACCGTCAGCCGAGTGCCCCGCCCGGCTGGCGGCCGGTGGTCGTCCACTCCAAGGGTCGAGTACCGGCCTGGGGCGGGTCGGCCAGCCGGGAGCCGCCGGGCCCGCGCTCGGCCGGACGGGTGAGCACCGGCACGCCGCGCCCGCTCGCGCACCCGCCGCCGACCACCGCTCGGGCACGATCGTTCAGCCCAGCTGTGGCCGCCCTTAAGAATTCCTCGATGGACCGCACCCCCTCCGACCAGGCAGATTTCTGCCTGCCCGGAGCGCGTCCGCCAGGAGCGGCCGAACCGGGCCTCCTCGGCCTGCCCCCGTACCCGCAGGCCGTCCCACCCGCACGTCAGGAGCCGCCGTGAAGGCACTCGTCAAGCAGCAGGCCGAGCCCGGGCTCTGGCTGATGGACGTCCCCATGCCCGAGATCGGCCCCGGCGAGGTGCTGATCAAGGTGCTGCGGACCGGCATCTGCGGCACCGACCTGCACATCCGCAAGTGGGACGGCTGGGCGCAGCAGACCATCAGGACCCCGCTGGTGCTCGGCCACGAGTTCGTCGGCGAGGTCGCCGAGCTGGGTGCCGGTGTCACGGACATCGCGGTCGGCGACCTGGTCAGCGGCGAGGGCCACCTGGTCTGCGGCAAGTGCCGCAACTGCCAGGCCGGCCGCCGCCACCTGTGCCGCAACACCGTCGGCCTGGGCGTGAACCGGGACGGCGCGTTCGCCGAGTACGTGGCGCTGCCCGCCTCCAACGTGTGGGTGCACCGGGTGCCGGTCGACCTGGACGTGGCCGCGATCTTCGACCCGTTCGGCAACGCCGTGCACACCGCGCTGTCCTTCCCGCTGGTCGGCGAGGACGTGCTGGTCACCGGCGCCGGCCCGATCGGCATCATGGCCGCCGCCGTCGCCAAGCACGCCGGCGCCCGCAACGTGATGATCACCGACGTCTCCCCGTACCGCCTCGACCTGGCCCGCAAGGTCGGCGTGACGCTGGCGCTGGACGTCTCGCAGCACACCATCGAGGAAGGCCAGCAGAAGCTCGGCCTGCGCGAGGGCTTCGACGTCGGCCTGGAGATGTCCGGCCGCCCCGAGGCGATGCAGTCGATGATCGCCAACATGACCCACGGCGGGAAGATCGCCATGCTCGGCCTGCCCGCCGAGCAGTTCCCGGTGGACTGGGCCTCGATCGTGACCTCGATGATCACCATCAAGGGCATCTACGGCCGGGAGATGTTCGAGACCTGGTACGCGATGTCCGTGCTGCTGGAGGGCGGCCTGGACCTCGCCCCGGTGATCACCGGCCGCTACGCCGCCACCGACTTCGAGGCCGCCTTCGACGACGCCGCGAGCGGCAACTGCGGCAAGATCATCCTCGACTGGACCGCCTGAGCCCGGCTCAGCCCCGCCGAAGCTCCCCCGCCGAACCCGCCGAACCGCCCCGCCGAACTGATTGAGGAGACCGCAGTGTTCGACAACGTGCGTGCCGACGTCGCCGCCACCCTGGACGAGATCCGCGAGGCCGGGCTGTTCAAGCCCGAGCGGGTGATCGGCACCCCGCAGAGCGCCGCCGTCACCGTGACCGCCGGCGGCCTGCCCGGCGAGGTGCTGAACTTCTGCGCCAACAACTACCTCGGCCTGGCCGACCACCCCGAGGTGCTCTCCGCCGCCAAGGACGCCCTGGACCGCTGGGGCTACGGGATGGCCTCGGTCCGCTTCATCTGCGGCACCCAGGACGTCCACAAGGAGCTGGAGGACCGCCTCTCGGCGTTCCTCGGCCAGGAGGACACGATCCTCTACTCCTCCTGCTTCGACGCCAACGGCGGTGTCTTCGAGACCCTGCTGGACGACCGGGACGCCGTCATCTCCGACGCGCTGAACCACGCCAGCATCATCGACGGCATCCGGCTCAGCAAGGCCCGCCGCCACCGCTACGCCAACCGCGACCTGGCCGACCTGGAGAAGCAGCTCCAGGACACCCAGGACGCGCGCCGCCGCCTGATCGTCACCGACGGCGTGTTCTCGATGGACGGCTATGTCGCCCCGCTGCGCGAGATCTGCGACCTGGCCGACCGCTACGACGCCATGGTCATGGTGGACGACTCGCACGCCGTCGGCTTCGTCGGCCCGAACGGCCGCGGCACCCCTGAGCTGCACGGCGTGACGGACCGCGTGGACATCATCACCGGCACCCTCGGCAAGGCGCTCGGCGGCGCCTCCGGCGGCTACGTCGCCGCCCGCCGGGAGATCGTCGCCCTGCTGCGCCAGCGCTCCCGCCCGTACCTGTTCTCCAACTCGCTGGCCCCGGTGATCGCGGCCGCCTCGCTCAAGGTGCTCGACCTGGTCGAGAAGTCCACCGAGCTGCGCGAGCGGCTGGCGGCCAACACCGCGCTGTTCCGGGCGAAGATGACCGAGGCCGGGTTCGAGATCCTGCCCGGCGACCACCCGATCGCCCCGGTGATGATCGGCGACGCGGCCAAGGCGGGCCGGCTCGCCGAGCTGCTGCTGGAGCGCGGCGTGTACGTGATCGGCTTCTCCTTCCCGGTGGTGCCGCACGGCCAGGCCCGGATCCGGGTGCAGCTGTCCGCGGCGCACTCCACCGAGGACGTCGAGCGCGCCGTCGCGGCCTTCGTGGACGCGCGCGCCGCCCTGGAGGACTGACCTCCACCCAGGCCGCCCGTGGGCCGGACCGCTCGGAATCGGACCGGCCCACGGGCTCACCAACCGCCGTGCGGCGCAGGCGAATCGATCCGCCCCGTGCCGTAGGGACCAGAGACCACCTGCCCCACCCTCCCGCTGCGGGGGCGGGACGCCGGCCCGGCCGACGTCCCGCCCCCGTCGCGGTTCCCGGGCGGCGGCCGGTCAGTCGTCCCAGCCCTCGCCCTGACCGTCACCCTGGTCGTCGCCCTGGCCGTCGTCGTCCTGGCCGTCGTCGTCCTGGGCGGCGTCGAGGCCCTGGTGGCGGCCCGCGGGCTTGGCGAACACCTGGGTGTTCTCCTCCGCCGCCGGGCCGTCGGCGCCGGCGACCAGGTTGCCGCTGGTCGAGTCGAACAGCACGGTCCGGCCCGAGGCGGCCACGACCGGGTCCCGCGACGAGCCGTTGCCGAACGAGCCGTCCGGCGCGGTGGAGATCCGCTCGGTGCGGCCGGTGCGCAGGTCCTGGCGGTAGACGTCCCAGCCCGGGTGCTGCGGGCCGGCCACCAGGTTGTCGGCGGCGGACTCGAAGTAGATCCAGCGGTTGTCGGCGGTGATCGAGCCGTGGTCGGAGGAGCCGACCGAACTGGTGCCCGGCAGGCCGCCGCTGACCTTCGTCACGGTGCCCTTCTTGAGGTCCCGGACGTAGAGCACGGTGTGGGAGCGGTGGCCGCCGGTCGAGCCGCCGGGCTCGGCCAGGGTGTAGACCGCGTGCCGTCCGTCGGGGCTGATCGTCGCCTCGAAGCTGGCGCTGCCGATCTGGCCGTCGAGGCCCGCGCTCACCGCCGTGATCTTCCCGGACCGTACGTCGTAGGTGTAGTAGGGAGCGGCGTTCGGACGGGCCAGGGTCGGCTGCGCCGCGTTCTGCGGGACGTTCTGGCGCGAGGCCTCGGCGGCGCTCGGGGTGAGGTCCACGTCGGCGGGAGCGGCCGCGGCGGCGGTGGTCGCGGCGGCGAGTCCGGGCGCCTGCTCGTCCGGCAGCAGGTTGGAGATGGAGCCGAAGCCGATGGTGCGGCCGTCCGCGCTGATCTTCGGCCGGAAGGAGGTGCTCTCGCCCGGCTTGCCGTGCACGTCGCGGGTGACCAGCCGGGTGGTGTGGGTCCAGCGGTCGGTGAGGTGGACGTTGATCTTCCAGGTGTAGGGCCTGGCCAGCGAGGGCGCGGTCCCGGGCTCGGTCTCGGGCTCGGGGTCCACGACGGTCGGGTCCAGGTCGGTCCGGGAGGACACGTAGGCGACGTACCGGCCGTTGGCGCTGATCGAGGGCGCGTACGAGTAGTGGTACCGGTCGGTGTCGGTGACGGTGAGCCCGCCGCTGATCAGCTCGGTGCGGCCGGTCTGCCGGTCCCGGACGTACACCTCGGTGCGCCCCTTGACCTGCATGCCGGGCACCACGTCCTCGGCGTTGCTCTCGAAGGCGACGTAGCGGCCGTTGCCGCTGATCGCGGCCTGGTCGGTCCAGCCGGCCACCGCCTCGCCCGAGTCGGAGAGGCTGACCCGCTCGGTGCGGCCGGTGCGCAGGTCCCGCACGTAGGCGTCGCTGCCGCCCGTCGCGGGCTGCGCCACCAGGTTCGTGGCCCGGGAGGTGAACAGGGCGTAGCGGCCGTTGGCGCTGATGCCCTGGGTGGTCGACAGGTTGTCGGGCGCCGCGCCGTTCGGCCCGACGCTGACCTGGGTGGTGCCGCGCGGCAGTGGGGCGGCCTGGGCCGGGGCGGCGGTGACGGCGAGCACGGCGGCTGCGGCCAGGATGCCGCCGCCACCGGCCAGCCACCGGTTGCGGGTCGTCCGGGTGGTACGGGACATGAGGTCTTCCCCCCTCTGATCGCCCGGCCGGGCTCCCTCCCGACGGCGGGCTTTCGCAGAGCCAACCGTCGGGAGGGCAGGGGGGTCAACGTCCTCGGGTGATCTCGGCTGAAAATACGTCAACAGACGTATGTCGCAAGGGAATCAGGCCATCAGGGGCGGCGCAGGAAGACGTCCGCGGCGCCGTTGGTGTCGCCCGGCACCAGGTTGCCGTCACCGGCGGTGAAGAGCACCGTGTCGCCGGCGAAGTCGACGAACGGGGCCGTGGAGCCGGTGCTGCTCTGCCCGCCGTCCCGGGTGAGGCTGACCCGTTCGATCGCCCCGGTCCTCAGGTCGCGGCGGAAGATGTCGCTGACGCCGTTGGTGTCGCCGGGGACGAGGTTGTCGGCGCTGGAGTCGAAGTAGACCCAGCGGCCGTCGAAGGTCATGGCGGGGTAGTGGGCGCCCTCGGTGGTCGTGGTGCCGGGCAGGAAGGCGTTGAGCCAGGTCAGTTTGCCGGTGGCCAGCTCCCGGGCGTACAGGTCCATCCGGTAGCGGTAGGAACCGGGCCGGCCGATGTGGACCGGCAGGCCGAAGAGGGCGTAGCGGCCGTCCGGGCTGAGCCGGGGGCCGATGCTGGTGCCGCGCAGGTAGCCCTGGTCGTCCACGCTGGCGCCGGAGACCTTGCCGGTGTCGGCCTTCCAGACGAAGTAGGGGTAGAAGCGGGGCTTGGCCAGTCCGGGCGCACCGGCGTCGGTGCCGTCGGTGCCGGCGCCCGGTTCGGTGGCGGCCGGGTCCTGCGGGAGCAGGTTGCCGGCCCGGGAGCTGAAGCCGACGGTGGAGCCGTCCGCGCTGATCGTCACACCGTAGGAGGAGTTGTTGGGGGCCTCACCGTCCGCGCCGGTGGTGACCACCCGGGTGGTGCCGGTCCAGCGGTCGGTGACGAGGACGCTGAAGTAGCGCGGATTAGAGCCCGGGGCGAGGTCGGTGCGGTTGGAGGTGTAGGCGATGTAGCGGCCGTCCCGGCTCAGCGAGGGCTCGGCGGAGAACGCGCCGTCGGGGGAGCCGCCCGGGCCGACCGGCTCGGTGTGCCCGGTCCAGCGGTCGCGGACGAAGACGTCGCTGCTGCGCACCACCTGGCCCGGCACCACGTTGGTGGCGCTGGTGCTGAAGGCCACGTACCGGCCGTCGGCGCTGATCGAGGCCTCGCTGGTGGGGGCGTTCAGCCGGGAGCCGTCGTCGGCGACGCTGACCTTCTCGACGTGCCCGTTGCGCAGGTCGCGGACGTAGACCTCGTCGGAGTTCGGGGTGCCGGGTTCCGGCAGTAGGTTGGTCGCGGTCGAGGTGAAGAGCGCGGAGCGGCCGTCCTCGCTCAGCCCGAGCGCGACGGAGTCCCCGTTGAGCTGCTCGCCCTTGGCGGTCTCGCTGATCCGGGCGGTGTCGCCCTTGGGCGGCTTGGCCTCGGCGGCGGGCAGCGCCGCGCCGGCGGCCACGGCGGTGGCGGCCAGCACGGCGGCGGCGCGGGCGAGCCGGCGTCGGGCGGGTGTGTGCGTCATGGATCGTCCTCCCCTGGTGGCGGTCCCGGGCCCACGACCCCCGCGGCCCGGTTTGAGGAGAGCCAAGCGTCGTACGGATCATCGGTCAACGACCGGCGGCGATCTCGGGCGGAAATACGCCACCGGTCGTATGCCATAAGGGAGATGAGTGGCGGTCAGGCCGTCACAGGCGGCGGAGGAAGGCGTCCGTGACGGCGTTGGTGTCCCCCGGGACCAGGTCGCCGTCGTCGGCGGTGAAGAGCACCGCGTCTCCGGTGGCGTCCACGGACGGACTGTAGGAGGGGGAGGTGGTCGGCGCGCCGTCCCGGGTGAGGCTGACCCGTTCGATCCGGCCGGTCCACAGGTCGCGGCGGTAGACGCTGCTCTGGTTCCTGACGTCGTCGGGGAGCAGGTTGCCGGCGGAGGAGTCGAAGTAGACCCAGCGGTCGTCGGCCGTCATGACGGCGCCGGAGGAGGACCCGTTCGCCGTGGTGCCCGGCAGGCCGGCGCTGACCTCGGTGACCTTGCCGGTGGCCAGGTCGTGGACGTACACGTCCAGCCGGACGCCGCCGTGGCCGGGCAGGCCGGTGCCGTAGACCGCGACGCTGTAGACGGCGTAGCGGCCGTCGGGGCTGATCCGGCCGTCGCTGCTGCCGCTCAGCTGCCCGGTGCCGTCCACGCTGCCGGCGACGATCGTGCCGGTGGCGGCCTTCCAGACGTAGGAGGGGTGGTGCATGGGCCCGCCGGTCACTCCCGGCGACCCGGCGTCGGAGCCGGTCTCGTCGGAACCGGGGCCGGCGGGGGCGGCCGGAGCCTCCGGGAGCAGGTTGCCGGCCCGGGAGGTGAAGGCGACGGCGGAGCCGTCCGCGCTGATCATCGGATCGAGGGAGTAGTTGCTGGCGGGCTCGCCGTCCGCGCCGACGGTGACCAGGCGGCTGGTGCGGGTCCAGCGGTCGGTGACGTAGATGTTGTTCCTGCCGCGCCGCACGGGCCCCGGGGCGAGGTCGGAGCGGTTGGAGACGTAGGCGACGTAGCGGCCGTCCCGGCTGATGCTGGGGCTGGTGGATCCGAAGCCGCTCTGGTCCTCGGCGCCCGGCAGGGCGGCGGCGGTGACCAGTTCGGTGTGCCCGGTCCAGCGGTCGCGGACGAAGACGTCGCTGGGGTGGGCCGGCTGGCCGGGCACCACGTTGGTGGCGGTGGTGCTGAAGGCCACGTACCGGCTGTCGGCGCTGATCGAGGCGTCGGTGGTGGGGGCGTTCAGCGGGGAGCCGTCGTCGGCGACGCTGACCTTCTCGACGTGGCCGTTGCGCAGGTTGCGGACGTAGACCTCGTCGGAGTTCGGGGTGCCTGTTCCGGGCAGCAGGTTGGTGGCGGCGGAGGTGAACAGGGCGGAGCGGCCGTCCTCGCTCAGTCCGAGTGCGGTCGAGGGGCCGTTGAGCTGCTCGCCCTTGGCGGTCTCGCTGATCCGGGCGGTGTCGCCCTTGGGCGGCTTGGCCTCGGCGGCGGGCAGCGCGGCGCCGGCGGCCAGGGCGGTGGCGGCCAGGACGGCGGCGGTCCGGGCCGGCCACCTGCGGGTGCGTGCGGTGGGCATGAGGTCTTCCTCCCCTGGGATCGCCCGGCCGGGCTCCCTCCCGGCGGCGGGCTTTCGCAGAGCCAACCGTCGGGAGGGCCGGTGGTCAACGGCCGGGGGTGGTCCCGCCGGGAAATACGCCAACGGGCGTATCCGGCAAGGGAGTCAGGGCGTCACCGAGGGAGTCGGGGCGTCACAGACGGCGCCGGAAGACGTCCGTGAGGTCGCTGTCGACGACGGGCGCCAGGTTGCCGTCCTGGGCGCTGAACAGCAGCGTCGTGTCGTCGGCGTCGACCTGCGGGAAGGAGGCGGAGGTGGTGCTCTGGGAGCCGTCGTGGGCGAGGGAGACCCGCTCGGTGTGCCCGCTGCGCAGGTCGGTGCGGAAGACGTCGGCCTGCTCGTTGGTGTCGCCGGGCACCAGGTCGGCGACGTCGGAGACGAAGTACACCCAGCGGTCGTTCATCGGCATCACCGGGTCGTAGGAGGAGTCGCGCGGGGTGGTGCCGGACAGTGGCTTGTTGACCTTGGTGGTCGTGCCGGTGGCCAGCTCGCGGACGTAGACGTCCTGGTGGCGGCCGTGCGAGCCGGGGCGGCCGCCCTCCTCGAAGACGGTGTAGGCCGCGTAGCGGCCGGAGGGGCTGATCCGCCCGTCGTTGCCGCTGTTGACGAACTCGCCGGCCTCGTTGTAGCTGGCGCCGGTGATCTTCCCGGTGCGGGCGTCCCAGACGTAGTACGGGTAGGCGCGGATGGCGGCCAGCTCGGCGCGGGCGGAGGCGGTCCGCGGGGCCTGGGCGGCCTCGGCGAGGTCCGTGCCGTCGGCGGGGTCCGCGGCGGAAGCGGCGGAAGCGGCGGCGAGCGCGGGCGGGGTCTGCTCGGCCGGGAGCAGGTTGCCGGCCCGCGAGGTGAAGCCGATGACGGTGCCGTCCGCGCTGATCGTCGGGCGGAAGGAGTTGTTGTCGGCCGGGGTGCCGTCCGCGCCGGTGCTGACCACCCGGGTGGTGTGGGTCCAGCGGTCGGCGAGGAAGACGTTGAACTTGCCGCGGTGCACGCCGGGGGCGAGGTCGGTGCGGTCGGAGGAGTAGACCACGTAGCGGCCGTCGGCGCTGATGGCGGCGTTGAAGGCGTTGCGGATGCTCTGGTCGTCGCCCGCGCCGGAGACGCCGTCGCCCGCGGAGACCAGCTCGGTGCGGCCGGTCCAGCGGTCCCGGACGAAGACGTCCGAGGGGTGCTTCGGCTGCCCGGGCACCGCGTTGGAGGCGTAGCTGCTGAACACCACGTACCGGCCGTTGCCGCTGATCGCCGCGTCGTTGCTGCCGTTGTCCAGGGCGGAGCCGTCGTCGGCGACGCTGACCCGCTCGGTGTGGCCGTTGCGCAGGTCCCGCACGTAGACGTCGCCGAGGACCCCGGCGCCGCCCGGCAGCAGGTTGGTCGCCGCCGAGGAGAACAGGGCGTAGCGGCCGTCGCCGCTCAGCCCGAGCGCGAGGGAGGTGCCGTTCAGCGGCTCGCCCTTGGCGCCCTCGCTGACCCGGGCGGTGTCGCCCTTGGGCGGGCGGGCCTCGGCGGCGGGCATCGCGGCGCCGGCCACGGCCACGGCCACCAGGACGGCGGCGGTACGGGCCAGTCGGCGGCGGGTGCGTGCGGTGGTCATGGATCATCCTCCCCTGATGACGGTGCCGGGCCGTCGACACCCCCGTGGCCCGGTTGGGGAAGAGCCAAGCGCCGTGCGGGTGTCCGGTCAACGGACAGGAGCGATCTCGTCCGGAAATACCTCACCGGTCGTATCTCCGGCCGAAATCTCCCACGCCGGTACAACCGTCCCGCCGTACGGGGCGGGTGGCCGACGAACGGGAGCCGTCCCGACCGGCCCGCGCGGCCGTCGGCGGACCCGGTGGAACCGTGCTCCGGTCGGGTGCGCCGTGCCGCGCTGGCAGAATTGGTCCGTGATCGACGCACGACGGCTGCGGACCCTGCGGGCCGTGGCGGACCACCGCACCGTGACCGCCGCGGCGGCCGCCCTCTACCTGACCCCCTCCGCGGTCTCCCAGCAGCTGGCCGCCCTGGAGCAGGAGACCGGCCACCACCTGCTCGCCCGGGAGGGCCGGGGCGTGCGGCTGACCGCCGCCGGGGAGATCCTGCTCGGCCACGCCGACGTGGTGCTCGCCCAGCTGGAGCGCGCCGAGGCCGACCTCGCCGCGTACAGCGCGGGCGTCTCCGGGGAGGTGACGGTCGCCTCCTTCGCGACCGCCATCGCCTCCGTGCTCGCCCCGGCCGTCGGCCTGCTCGCCGGGCGCGCGCCCGGGGTGCGGCTCAAGGTGCTGGACGCCGAGGGCGACGCCAGCCTGCCGATGGTGCTGGACGGCCGGGCCGACCTCGCGGTGGCCGTCGAGTACCGGGGCGCCCCGCGCGCCGACGACGCCCGGCTGACCAGGGTGCCGCTGTACGCCGAGCCCTTCGAGGCCGTCCTGCCGCTCGGCCACCGGCTGGCCGCCGAGTCCGGCCCGCTGGCCGTCGCCTCGCTGGCCGACGAGCCGTGGATCGGGCCGTACCCGGGCAACCCCTGCCACGACGTGGTGCTGCTGGCCTGCGAGCACGCCGGGTTCCAACCTCGGCTGCTGCACTCCTCGGACGACTTCCGGGCCGTGGTCGCGCTGGCCTCGGCCGGCCTCGGGGTGGCGCTGGTGCCGCGCTCGGCGCTGCGCGGCGTCGACCTCGGCGAGGTCGCGGTGCGCCCGGTGGACAGCGAGCTCGCCACCCGCCGGGTCTTCGCCGCCGTCCGGGCCGGCGCCGACGGGCACCCGCTGGTCCGGCCGGTGCTGGACTCCCTCGCCGAGGCGGCCGCCGCGGGCGCGTGAGTCGGGCGTCTCAGTCGCGGTCCGGCGTCATCGGGCCTTCACCGGGCCGCCGTCGGGGCGGACCCCGGCGAACTCGTCCAGGACGGCCACCCGCAGTTCGTGGGCGCCGTCCGCGCGGGTCTGCTCGTAGTAGAGGTACCAGCGGCCGCGGGCGGAGACGAGGTCGGCGTACCGGACGTCCAGCCAGGGGCCGTCCGGGGTGAGGCGGTGCCAGGCGCGCAGGTCGGCGGAGGCGGCCAGGCCGCAGCGCTCCTCGTAGTTGCCGGCGGCGTCCGCCGAGCCGTCGTAGAGCGCGAGCCAGCCGCCCCGGCCATCGGGGAGGACGGTGGTGATCCGGGACTCGTAGCCGTCCCAGGCGCCGGCCGGGCCGACGTCCAGGGCCTCGGCGGCGCGGCCGGGCGGGGCGGTGAAGCGCAGCCCGTCCGGGGAGAGCGCGAGGGCGGTGGGCTGGACGGTGAGGCCGGTGGTGTGGATGTCGGCACTCGCGTGGGCGCGGGCCCGTTCCTCGGGGGTGAACGGCCGGGCCCGGGAGACGGTGGCGAACAGGTGGACGCCGGCGTCGGTTTCGAGCAGGTACGGGTCCTTGACGCCCTCGGTGCCGGTGGTCGCGGCGGTCAGGACGGGGCTGCGGGCGCCGAGGTCGAAGGACTCGGGGGTGTCGGCGCTCAGGGCGTCGATCCGCCAGCGGTTGTCGGCCGGGTCGACGTGGCTGAGGTGGAGCAGGTAGCCACTGTCGCGGCGCAGCAGGGCGAGGCGCTCCATCGAGGGGGAGCCCAGGTCGTCGCTCCGGACGGACCACAGGTCGTGGAAGGCGATGCCGTCGGTGCTCTCGGCGACGGCGCAGCGCCAGCCGCGGTCGGGGCCGCCCGCCGCGCCGCGCGGGCGGCGCTCGCGGTAGGTGAGCAGGAAGCGGTCGCGGTCCGGCTCGTACCGGACGCCCGGGCAGCCGGCCCAGTAGCCGGGTTCGGGGCGCTCGGGGGCGCGGACCAGGTGGGAGGCGCTCAGGTCGGGCGCGGCGGGCAGGGCGGCGGGGTGTGGCACGGGACCGTCCTTCGAAGGGGTCGGGAGGGGATGAGAAGAGTTTCTATCAGATCGATCAAAAGTCCGAGCGGCTTGCGGTAGGCCGGGCCCGGTCGGCTGGCCTGCGTCTTCCCGCTCCCACCTGCCGGATGTCTGTGAAGCCGATGTTTCGCCCGATGGCGATCGCACGACACCGACCGGCTGGGTCTTGACCGGCCCCTGGAGATCACGGCTAGCTTCTTCTCAGAGTCGATCAAACACTGCCGACCCCGACCCGAGGAAGCCCCGCCCCGATGACCGCCCCCACCACCGACGCGCCCGGCTACGCCGGTCTGGGCCTGTACGTCGGCGACCTCCACAACCACTGCGGCATCAGCTACGGCCACGGGAGCATCGAGGACGCCTACGCCAACGCCCGGCTCCAGCTCGACTTCGCCAGCGTCACCGGCCACGGCTGGTGGCCCGACCTGCCCGAGCGCACCCCCGAACTGGCCAGCCTGGTCGACTACCACACCGAGGGCTTCGCCCGGCTGGCCCGGCTCTGGGACCACGTCCAGGACGTCACCGCCGCCGCCCACGAGGACGGCCGCTTCGTCACCTTCCAGTCCTTCGAGTGGCACAGCCTCGCCTACGGCGACCACTGCGTGTACTTCGACGGCCCGCGCGGCGAGATCATCCGGGCGGCGGACCTGGAGCGACTGCGCGCCCGGCTGCGGGAGCTCGCCGCCCAGGGCGTACGGACCTGGGCCCTGCCGCACCACATCGGCTACGGGCCGGCCCGCCGCGGCATCGACTGGGCCTCCTACACCGAGGAGTTCGCCCCGGTGGTGGAGATGGTGTCGATGCACGGCTGCGCCGAGTCCGACGAGGCGCCGCGCGGTTACCTGCACACCATGGGCCCGCGCGCCGCCGCCGGGACGGCCGTCCACGGCCTGCGGCTGGGCCACCGCTTCGGGCTGATCGGCTCCACCGACCACCACAGCGCCTTCCCCGGCAGCCACGGGCACGGCCGGGTCGCGGTCTGGGCCCCGGAGCTGACCCGCGACGGGATCTGGACCGCCGTCCAGCGGCGCCGAACCTACGCGATCACCGGCGACCGCATCCTGCTCGCCACCTCCGTCAACGGCGCCCCGATGGGCGCCGAGGCCCCCTCCGCCGACCGGCGCCGGATCCAGGTCACCGTCCAGGGCCGGGACGCGCTCGACCACGTCGAACTGCTGCGCAACGGCGTCCCCGTCCACCGGGTCAGCCGCCCCGAACTCCTCGCCCGCGCCGCCGCCGAGGACACCTTCACCGGCACCCTGGGCTTCGCCGTCGGCTGGGGCCGGCGCGGCGAACCGGTGCACTGGGACGTGGAGCTGCGGATCGAGGGCGGGCGGCTGCTGGACGTCCAGCCCCGGCTGCGCGGCCCGGAGACGGTCGCGCCCGCCGAGGCCGAGCCGGACACCTACCGGCCGTCCCACTGGGAGCGCACCGGGCCGGGGGAGGTCCGGCTGCGGACCGTCACCGACGGCAACCCCAACACCGCCACCGACAGCACCCAGGGCTTCTCGCTGCGGATCGAGGGCGACGAGCGGACCAGGCTGGTCGCCGTCGTGAACGGCGTCGAGACCGCCCACGCCGTCGGCGAGCTGCTGGCGGGCGCGCGGACCGGCTTCACCGGCGGGTTCGTCTCCGGCGCCTACCGCTTCGACCGGGCCGTGCCCGACCGGGAGACCACCGCCGAGTTCGAGCTGACCGACGAACGCCCCGGCGGCGACGGGGACTTCTACCACGTGAGGGTACGACAGGTGAACGACCAGTGGGCCTGGTCCAGCCCGACCTGGGTGGGACCGGCCGGCTCCTGTCGCTAGGGCCGGTTGATCCCGTCAGCCGGCCCCGACCACCGGTCGCCCGTACCCGAACCCGAGATGGAGAAGAACCCGTGTCCCGACTCCCCGGCCGCCTCGCCGGCGCCGTGCTCACCGCCGCCCTGGCCGTGACCGCCGCCGCTCCCGCCCACGCCGCCGCCCCCGCACCCGCCCCCGCGGCCGTGACCGCCGCCACCGAGGTCTTCGCCGACGACTTCGAATCCGGCACCCTCGCCGCCTGGACCCGCCAGCGCGTCGACGGCAACGGCAGCATCACCGTGGCCCCCGCACCCGCCGGAGGCACCGGTCAGGCCGCCCGCTTCAGCGTCCCGAACGACGGCGCCTCCTACCGCTCCGAGGTCGCCGTCAACTCCCTCGGCTGGGGCAGCTACCGCTTCGCCCTCGCCGACTACCTGCCCGCCGACTGGGTGCGGACGTCCACCGAGACGATCCTCGCCCAGTGGCACGGCTACCCGCTCGCCGACGGCAGCGACACCAAGCCGCCGATCGCGCTGACCGTCAAGGACGGCAGCTGGCGGCTCAAGGTGCACTGGCTGACCGACCCGAGCACCGTCCAGGAGGCGGTGATCCCGCTCGGCGACGTGCAGTTCGGCCACTGGAACCAGTGGGCCTTCGACATCACCTGGTCCACCGACACCACCCCCGGCGCCGTCACCGTCTACCGGGACGGCGCGCAGGTCGGCACGTACAGCGGCCTCAACAACTACCACCAGAACCAGTCGCCCTACTTCAAGACCGGCATCTACCGGGCCAACTGGAACCCGGCCAAGAACATCCCCTACCCGACCGGCGGCCCCGACGTGGTGGCCTGGAGCGACAGCGTCGTCGTGACCAGGTACTGACACCGCACCCGCCGACCGAGACCCCGAGAACCGAAGAGGTAGCACCACCATGAGCGACGCGGCCCGCCACCACGGCCTGCCCCGAAGAGGCTTCCTCGGCCTGAGCGCCGGAGCGGTCCTGCTGGCGGCGGGCTGCCGCTCCGCCACCGAGGACGCCGCCGGCGGGGCCGCGGCCCCCGCCACCGCCTCCGCGCCGGACCTCCAGATCGTCTACGGCGCCGCCCCCGACCCCACCCAGCTGCTCCACCGCGGCCCGGACACCCCGGTGTTCGTCAACCTGGTGCTGGACCGGCTGGTCGACCTCGACCCGCAGACCCTCCAGCCCGTGCCCTGGCTCGCCACCTCCTGGGAGTGGAGCGCCGACCGCACCAGGCTCGTGCTCAAGCTGCGCGAGGACGTCACCTTCCACGACGGCCGCCCGCTCAGCCCGGACGACGTCGTCTTCTCGCTCACCGGCGCGGCCAAGTCCTCCCAGGTCAAGCCGCTGCTGGAACGGCTCGCCGACATCCGGGCGAGCGCCCCGAACGAGGTCACCCTCACGCTCGCCAGGCCCACCAGCAACCTGTTCGACGCGCTGGCCTTCAACCCCGTGGTGGACGCCCGCACGTACGTCGACGGCAAGGCCGCCGACAAGGTCAACGGCACCGGGCCGTTCACCTGGCAGGCGTTCAAGGGCGGCAACCAGCTCGACCTGGCCCGCTACGACCACTACTGGCAGAGCGGCCGGCCGCACTTCGAGCGGATCACCGTCCGGTCGGTGACCAGCAGCCAGGCCGCGCTGTCCGCCCTCCAGTCGGGGCAGTCCCACCTGATCGGCGCGGTGCCCGGGCGCGACCTCAAGGTGCTCGGCGGGAACCCGGCCTTCACCGTGCAGTCCGCCAGGTCCTCCTACCAGCAGGCGTTCCTCGGCGTGAACGTCACCAGCGGGCCCTTCGGCGACCGCCGGGTGCGCCAGGCCCTCCAGTACGCGGTGGACCGCGACCGCATCGTCGCCCAGGTGTACGGCGGCCACGCCGAGGCGAGCAGCCTGCCCTGGCCCTCCAACACCCCCGGCGTCACCCCCGACCAGGTCACCCGCTACCCGCACGACCCGGAGAAGGCCCGCGGGCTGCTCCGGGAGGCCGGCGCCGAGGGCACCCGGGTGCCGCTCACCGCCGCCAACTCGCCGGTCTTCGCCTCCCTCGTGGAACTGGTCAAGTACGACCTGGAGCAGGCCGGGTTCGGCGTCGACGTCCAGCTGCTGGACAACGCCGCGCTCCAGCCGAAGATCCAACAGGGCACGCTGGACGGGCTGTTCATCGCCAACCACGGCATGGTCAGCGTCTCCCCGCTGAGCGGGATCACCGTCTCCGGGCCGCTCCAGGTCGGCCGGAACACCTCGCACGTCACCGACCCCGCCTACGCCGACCTCCAGTCCCGCGCCTTCGCCGCCGCCGACGAGCAGGCCCGGGCCGAGGTCAACCACGACCTGTCCGAGTACCTGCTCACCGAGTCCTTCCACATCACCCTCGCGCACGCCTGGGAGACCTACGCCCTGGCCTCCTCGGTGCGCGGCGTGGCCACCAGCGCGCTCGGCTACCTGCGGCTCGACGACACCCGGCGCACCGCCTGACACACCGCCTGACACACCGCCTGACACACCGCCGGACGTACCGCCGGGCGCCGTCGCCGCGCCGCACCGTCGGACGCACCGCCTGACGGCCGTCCCAGGGCGACCCCCACCGCCCTGGGGCGGCTCCTCCGACCCCCTTGGAGTACCCCCGTGCCCTACTGGACCAGAAAGGCGGCCGGCGCGCTGGCCACGCTCTGGCTCGCCTCCGTCGCCGTCTTCCTGCTGCTCCGCCTCGCCCCCGGCGACCCGGTCTCCGCCGCGCTCGGCGCCGAGGCCGACCAGGAGCAGCGCGACCGGCTCGCCGGCAGCCTCGGCGTGGACCGGCCGATGCCCGTCCAGTACCTGGGCTGGCTGCACGGGCTGCTCGCCGGGGACCCGGGCAGCTCCTTCCACTACCGGGAGCCGGTCACCCGGCTGATCGGCCAGAGCGTCGGCAGCACCGTCCAACTCGCCCTCGTCGCCGGGCTGCTGATGCTGGTCCTCGGCCTGCTGCTGGGCGTCGCGCTGGCCGCCGAGCGGCGCGGCCGGCTCGCCCGGGTGCTCGACCCGCTGGCCACCGCCCTGCTGGCGCTGCCGGTGTACGTCACCGCCGTGCTCTTCGTCTTCGTCTTCGCCGTCCTGCTGCGCCTGCTGCCCGCCGGTGGCGAGCGGGACCTGTTCACCGCGCCGGACCTCGCCGTCCAGTACCTCGCCCTGCCCGCCGTCGCGCTCGCGCTGCCGGGGGCGGCGGTGCTGGCCCGGCTGCTCGCCACCGAGCTGCGCCGCACCCGGCAGGAGGAGTTCGTGCTGACGGCCGTCGCCAAGGGGGCCTCGCCCCGGCGGGTCCTGGCGCGCCACGTGCTGCCCAACAGCCTGGCCCCGTTCTGCGTCGAATTCGGCCTGCACCTGGGCGAGTTGCTCGGCGGCGCGGTGGTCGCCGAACAGCTCTTCGCCCGGCACGGCCTCGGCCAGCTGCTGCTGGACGCCATCAACCAGCGGGACTACCCGGTCGCCCAGACCCTGATCATGCTCGCCGTCGCCGTCGCCGTACTCGTCCAGCTCGGCTCGGAGCTGCTGGTCGGCCGGCTCGACCCGCGGATCGCCCGCGCCGGCACCGGGGAGGACCGGTGACGAGCACCCTCGCCGTACGCCGCCGCCGGTTCGCCCCGCCCGCGCTGCCGGCCGCGCTGCGCACCCGGCGCG
>NZ_LFVW01000154.1:0-21048 GCF_001182915.1 Kitasatospora sp. MY 5-36 | reverse complement strand
TGACCCTGCTGGCCGGGCTCGGCGCGGCCGCCGCCTCGGTGGCCGGGGCCGGCGACACCGCCGCGCTGGACGCCGAGGCCGCCCGCAAGCTGGCGCTGACCGGTTCGGCGGCCACCGAGGTCTCGCACACCGCCTGGCCCTGGGTCGCGCTGGTCGGCGGGGTCCTGCTGGCCCTGGCCGGACTGCTCACCCTGCGCTACGGCCGGGGCTGGCCGGCCATGGGCAGCCGCTACGAGGCGCCGACCCGCAAGGCCCCGGCGCGGACCGAGACGCCGGGCGACCTGTGGAAGGCCCTGGACCGGGGCGAGGACCCGACCGCGGTGTGAGCCGCGCGCATGTGACGCGGCCCGCGCGCATGTGACGCGATAGACCCGCCACCCGCTTTGGGCCGTCGGTGTGTGGCCCGGCACAATGGAACCCGTCAACCCGCCGGCGGCCCCGCAGGCCCGGCCGGGCCCCGAGAGCCAAGGAGCACCACTCAGATGGCAGCAGCAGCACACGGCCACACCACCGCCGCCTGGACCGGCGTCGTCATCTCCTTCGTCGGCTTCGGCGTCGCGGGCGTCGCCATGATCCTGCCGTCGGTTCTGCTCGTCTGGGTCGGCCTGGCGGTCATCCTGGCCGGCGGCGTGGTCGGCAAGGCCATGTCCCTCGCGGGCATGGGCAAGCAGCCCAGCGCCAACGTCTACAAGTCGGCCGAGGAGCAGCTCGCGGCCCGTGAGGCCCGCGCCGCCGTCGCCGCCTGACGACGGGCTCGTCGCACCACACGACCACACGTTTGTCGTACATCGGAACGGCGGGCGCGCCACGCCCGCCGTTTCGTCGTGTCCGGGCCCGACCCGGGCAGAATCGGGGCGTGAACGCCGCCCCCACCGCTTCCACCGCCTCCGCCCCGCCGCCCGTGCGGCGCCGGCTGAGCCCGCCGCTGACCGCGCTGGCGGCGGTGGCCGTCCCCGCCGCGTACGTCGCCGTGGTGGACCCGAACACCCCCGGGCACTACCCCGAGTGCCCGTTCCTGACCGCCACCGGCTGGTGGTGCCCCGGCTGCGGGGGGCTGCGCTGCGTCCACGCGCTGAGCCACGGGGACCTCACCGGCGCCCTGCACGACAACGCCGTCGTGGTCCTGCTGTTCGGCGTGCTGGCGGTGCTGTGGCTGCGCTGGGGCTGGGCCGCGCTGACCGGCGGGCCGCCGCCCAGGATCACCGTCGGGGGCCGGCGGTGGGCGCTGATCGCCCTGCTGGTGCTGGTGTTCACAGTGGTGCGCAACTCGGGGGTCGGTGCCGGGCTGGCGCCGCCGCTGGTCTGACCGGGCCGCGCGACCGCCGCGTCCCGGCTGCCGTACCGCGGCCCCTGACCGTGGTCCTCGATCGCGCGGCCGCCGCTTCCCGTACGCCCTGACGCCACGTCCCGGCCACCGGTCGCGGCCGGCTCGGAGAGCGTCCGAAAACCGGTGCGAAGACCGTCCGAAAACCGGTGCACGCCCGGTGAAGCCGCAGCTGGGGACCGCCGGAGCGGGAGTCCGGTCCGCGAGACGCGGTTCGAACCGGTGCGCCCCCCGCCCCCGGGTGCCGATACCATCGAAGAGTCGGTGGGCTGTCGCCCGCCGGCTCGCGCCGGCCAACTGGCAGAAAAGATGGGGGCTCCTGAGTGAGTGTGCTCGACTCGATCATCGAAGGGGTCCGCGAGGACCTCGCCGAGCGGCAGGCCCGGGTCTCCCTGGACGAGCTCAAGGCGCTGGCCGCCAAGGCTCCGGAGGCCAAGGACGGCGTCGCCGCCCTCCGGGGCGACGGGGTCCGGGTGATCTGCGAGGTGAAGCGCTCCAGCCCGTCCAAGGGCGCCCTGGCCTCGATCGCCGATCCGGCCGCCCTGGCGGTGGACTACGCGGCCGGCGGTGCCGCCGCGATCAGCGTGCTGACCGAGCAGCGCCGCTTCGGCGGTTCGCTGGCCGACCTGGACGCCGTCCGCGCCGCGGTGGACACCCCGCTGCTGCGCAAGGACTTCATCGTCACCGCCTACCAGCTGTGGGAGGCCCGTGCGCACGGCGCCGACCTCGCGCTGCTGATCGTCGCGGCCCTCGACCAGCCGGCCCTGGTGTCGCTGATCGAGCGCGCCGAGTCGATCGGCCTCACCCCGCTGGTCGAGGTGCACGACGAGGAGGAGATCAAGCGCGCGGTGGACGCCGGCGCCCGGATCATCGGCGTCAACGCCCGCAACCTGAAGACGCTCGAGGTGGACCGCAACACCTTCGAGAACGTCGCCCACGCCATCCCGGACGGCATCGTCAAGATCGCCGAGTCCGGTGTGCGCGGCCCGCTGGACGTGATCAACTACGCCAACCTCGGCGCCGACGCGGTGCTGGTCGGCGAGTCGCTGGTGACCGGCAAGGACCCGCGCGCCGCGGTCGCCGACCTGGTCGCCGCCGGGGCCCACCCCGCCGTCCGGCACAAGGACTGACCCCCACCCCATGAAGATCGCCGCCCGACTCGCCCCCGGTTGCCGCCCGCGCGGCTGCCGCGCGCCCGCACGCCGGGTGCTGGGGCGTCGGGTGCGGTACGTCATCGGGTGCGAGCCCGGGCAGGTGCCGGGACGGCGATGGCGCGTGACGTCCGGCTGAAGCCCAGCCGGGAAGACGTCGTTGTCGTCCATCTCCGTTCAAGGGAAACCACCATGTCCGAAAAGGACTACCTGCCCGGCGCCCAGGTGCCGGACGCGCGCGGCTACTTCGGCGCGTACGGCGGCCGCTTCATCCCCGAGGCGCTGGTCGCCGCGGTCGAGCAGGTCGCCGAGGAGTACGAGAAGGCCAAGACCGACCCGGCCTTCACCGCCGAGCTCGACGCGCTGCTCAAGGACTACACCGGGCGCCCGAGCCCGCTGACCGACGTGCACCGCTTCTCCGCCGAGGCGGGCGGCGCGCGCATCCTGCTCAAGCGCGAGGACCTCAACCACACCGGCTCGCACAAGATCAACAACGTGCTGGGCCAGGCGCTGCTCACCAAGCGGATGGGCAAGACCCGGATCATCGCCGAGACCGGCGCCGGCCAGCACGGCGTGGCCACCGCGACCGCCTGCGCGCTGTTCGGCTTCGACTGCACCATCTACATGGGCGAGGTCGACACCCA
The DNA here is from genome assembly GCF_001182915.1 of Kitasatospora sp. MY 5-36. Classification (NCBI taxonomy): domain Bacteria; kingdom Bacillati; phylum Actinomycetota; class Actinomycetes; order Kitasatosporales; family Streptomycetaceae; genus Kitasatospora; species Kitasatospora sp. MY 5-36. Next base: position 17,929 of record NZ_LFVW01000154.1, on the reverse strand, counting down.
GCGCCAGGCGCTCAACGTCGCCCGGATGCGGATGCTCGGCGCCGAGGTGGTGGCCGTCAAGTCCGGCAGCCGGACGCTCAAGGACGCCATCAACGAGGCGTTCCGGGACTGGGTCGCCAACGTCGACTCCACCCACTACCTGTTCGGCACCGTCGCCGGGCCGCACCCCTTCCCGATGATGGTCCGGGACTTCCACCGGGTCATCGGCGTCGAGGCGCGGCAGCAGGTGCTCGACCGGACCGGCCGGCTGCCCGACGCCGTCGTGGCCTGCGTCGGCGGCGGCTCCAACGCGATGGGGATCTTCCACGAGTTCATCCCGGACGCCGGGGTGCGGCTGATCGGCTGCGAGGCGGCCGGCGAGGGCGCCGAGACGCCCCGGCACGCGGCCACCCTCACCAAGGGGGACCCGGGCGTGCTGCACGGCTCCCGGACGTACGTCCTCCAGGACGAGGACGGGCAGACCATCGAGTCGCACTCGATCTCGGCCGGGCTGGACTACCCGGGCGTCGGGCCGGAGCACGCCTGGCTGAAGGACACCGGGCGCGCCGAGTACCGTCCGGTCACCGACGACGCCGCGATGCAGGCGTTGCGGCTGCTGTCCCGCACCGAGGGGATCATCCCGGCCATCGAGAGCGCCCACGCGCTCGCCGGGGCGCTGGAGCTGGGGCGCGAGCTCGGGCCGGAGGCGACCATCCTGGTCTCGCTGTCGGGACGCGGGGACAAGGACATGCACACCGCGGCCGAGTACTTCGGGCTGTACGACGAGCCGGGGGCCGGGTCCGCCGGGTCGGCCGACTCCGCCGAGGGGGGTAAGTGATCATGGCTTCCAAGCTGAGCGACATCCTGGCCGCGGCCAAGGCCGAGGACCGGGCCGCGCTGATCGGGTACCTGCCGGCCGGGTTCCCGACCGTGGACGGCGGCATCCGGGCGGTCAACGCGCTGATCGAGGGCGGCTGCGACGTGGTCGAGGTCGGGCTGCCGCACTCCGACCCGGTGCTGGACGGCGCCGTCATCCAGACCGCCGACGACATCGCGCTGCGGGGCGGCGTGCGGATCAAGGACGTGCTGCGCACCGTCCAGGAGGCCGCCTCCGCGCACCCCGCGGCGGCGGTGCTGGTGATGACGTACTGGAACCCGGTCGACCGCTACGGGGTGGCGCGGTTCGCCGCCGACCTGGCGGCCGCGGGCGGGGCCGGCTGCATCCTGCCGGACCTGCCGGTGGAGGAGTCCGAGGAGTGGCGCAAGGCGGCGGACGAGCACGGTCTGGACACCGTGTTCGTGGTCGCCCCCAGCAGCAAGGACGCGCGGCTGGCGGAGGTCACGGCGGCGGGCAGCGGGTTCGTGTACGCGGCCGCGGTGATGGGCGTGACCGGGACGCGGTCGGCCGTCGGCTCGATGGCCGAGGACCTGGTCGCCCGGACCCGGGCCACCACCGACCTGCCGGTCTGCGTCGGGCTCGGGGTCTCGGACGCGGTGCAGGCGGCGGAGGTCGCCCGGTTCGCGGACGGGGTCATCGTGGGGTCGGCGTTCGTGAAGCGGATCCTGGCCGCGGGCGAGGACGAGGAAGCGGCGCTGGACGCGGTGCGGGCCCTGGCCGGGGAGCTGGCCTCGGGCGTGCGGCGGAGCTGACGCGCGGTAGGACCATCAGGCCGGCGGCCCTCCACTCCTCGGGAGTGGGGGGCCGCCGGTCTTTCGTGGGTGTGTTTCCGGGGCCGCGCTCCTGAGGGGCGCGGCCCCGGGCGCGCGGCATTTGCCGTGCGCGCCGACCGGAGTGCGGACCCGAACGGGTGAACAAGGGGTGGGGACACGCATCAGGCGGGGTTGGCGGACGTTGAGTGGAGGGAGGAGTGCACGAACGGTTGCCGGGGCGAGCGGGAAGGGGTGAGCCGGTGCGGAGTGTCCAGCGGGCCGTCCTGCTGCGGGCGGCGGCGGCCGTGGTGGTGCTCGTCGGCGCGGTCGGGGTGCATGTCGAGGTGGGCCACGCGTTGGCGAAGCGGGGTGCCGAGCGGGCGGAGCGGGAGGCGGTGGCGTGCGCGGAGGCCGCCCGGCACCCCGACCTGTTCGAGGCGGGGTGGTTGGCGGGGTGCCGCTGACGCTCGGGTGTTCGGACTGTTCGGACGGAACGTCACTCATCCGGCGTCATTCCCGCCCGCGGAGAAACCCCCCTCCGCCCCCGACGGTTCCTCAGGGAGTGAACGAGTTTCCCGAGGGGGGTTCCCTGATGACCGCGCAGCCCGGTGGCTCCGCGCCCACGCCGACGGCGGGGCGGCCGGTGCCGGCCTGGAGCGAGTGGCTCGGCACGGTCGTCCGGCTCGGCCTCGCGGTGGTCTGGGGGTGGGCCGGGCTGGCGAAGATCTCCGACCCGGCGGAGGCCGCGCAGGCCGTCCGGGCCTACGAGATCCTCCCCGAGGGCCTGGTCAAGCCGATCGGCTACGGCCTGCCGTTCCTGGAGCTGGCGCTGGCCCTGCTGCTGGTGGTGGGCCTCGGCGTCCGGCTGGTGGCCGGGGTCTCCGCGCTCCTGCTGCTGGCCTTCATCGCCGGGATCGCCTCCGCCTGGGCGCGCGGCATCTCGATCGACTGCGGCTGCTTCGGCGGCGGCGGGCACGTCGACGCGTCCCAGACGGAGTACCTCCAGGAGATCCTGCGCGACACCGGGTTCCTGCTGCTGGCCGGGTGGCTGCTGTGGCGGCCCCGCACCCGGCTGTCGGCGGACGGCTGGCTGGCGAGCTGACCCCCACATCCCTGCACCCCGACGAAGGCCCCGACCGTGGATGTCAACGCAATGAGCGAGAAGAACCGAGAAGGCAAGCGCACCGCCCGTGAGCGGATGCTGGAGCAGCGGGCGGCCGACGAGGCCTCCTCCCGGCGCAAGAAGAAGCTGATCGTGGGCGGCTCCGTGCTCGCGGTGATCGCCGCCGCGGTGATCGTCGGCGTCGTGGTGCAGAACCAGCGCTCCAAGCCGGAGACGCCGGTCGCCGCCCCGGCCGGGACGATCGGCGACAAGAACCTGGTCATCCCGGTCGGCGCCGACAACGCGCCCTCCGTCCTCACCGTCTACGAGGACCCGCGCTGTCCCGCCTGCGGCACCTTCGAGCGCGAGTTCTCGTCGACCATCGACCAGCTGGAGGACGCCGGGAAGATCTACACGAACTACCACATCGTGTCGTTCATCGACCGGGCCGTGGCGGGCAAGGGCTCCCGGAACGGCGCCAACGCGCTGGGCTGCGCCCAGGACGCCGGGCACTTCCGGGACTTCCACGACGTGCTGTACCGCAACCAGCCGGACGAGACCAACGACGCCTTCGGCGACAAGGCCGTGCTGCTCGGCCTGGCCAAGCAGGTCAACGGCCTGGACACGCCCGCGTTCCAGTCCTGCGTCAAGGACAGCAGGTTCGGCGGCTGGGTGTCCGCGGTGCAGCAGGACTTCGACAAGTCCAGCTTCAAGTCCACGCCGACGGTGCTGCTCAACGGCCAGCCGGTCTACCCGAAGAACGGCAGCGAGGAGATCACCCCGGCGACCCGGGCGAAGTGGGTGGACGCCGCGAACCAGGGCAAGCAGCTGGGCACGGCGGGTTCGCACGGGCAGACCCCGGCGCCGACCGGCACCGCCTCGGAGGCCAACAACCCGTCGCCGACGGCCGGCTGAGCCCGCCGGGCCGCGCCGCCCCTCCCCGTCCGGAGGCGGCGGCGCGGCCCGTTGTTCGGTTTCTGTGACCCCAAGGGTGTCCGAGCGGGCCTTCGGACCCTGTAGCGTCGGAACTGCCATGGATATCGCCTACATTCCCAGCCCGTCGCGGGGCGTCCTGTACCTCGGACCGATCCCGCTGCGCGCCTATGCCTTCTGCATCATCCTCGGTGTCGTCGTGGCCGTCTGGCTCGGCAGCAAGCGCTGGGTCGCCCGGGGCGGTGCCAAGCACACCGTCGGCGACATCGCCGTGTGGGCCGTGCCGTTCGGCCTGGTCGGCGGCCGCCTCTACCACGTGATCACCGACGGCGGCCGCCTGTACTTCGCCGAGGGGAAGAACCCCTGGGACGCCCTCAAGATCTGGGAGGGCGGCCTCGGCATCTGGGGCGCGGTCGCGCTGGGCGCGGTCGGTGCCTGGATCGGCGCCCGCCGCCGGGGCGTGCCGCTGCCCGCGTACGCCGACGCCATCGCGCCGGGCATCGCCCTCGCCCAGGCGCTGGGCCGCTGGGGCAACTACTTCAACCAGGAGCTGTACGGCCGGTCGACCACCCTGCCGTGGGGCCTGGAGATCGACAAGACGCTGCCCAACGGCGAGGTCGTGAAGGGCGTCTACCAGCCGACCTTCCTGTACGAGTCGCTGTGGTGCGTCGGTGTCGCGCTGCTGGTGATCTGGGCGGACCGCCGCTTCACGCTGGGCCACGGCCGGGCGTTCGCGCTGTACGTGGCCGCGTACACGGTGGGCCGGTTCTGGATCGAGTGGCTGCGGATCGACGACGCGCACGTCTACTTCGGCCTGCGGCTGAACGACTGGGTGTCCATCGCGGTGTTCGTGGGCGCGGTGGCGTACTTCGTGATCGTGGGCAGGAAGCGGCCCGGGCGGGAGGACCCGGCGAGCATCGATCCGGCCGCGCAGGAGGAGCGGGACGCCGCGGCGGAGGCCGCCGCGACGGGCGGTGCCGCGACGGAGGCCGCCCGGGGCGAGGGCAAGGGCGGCAAGAAGGCCGAGAAGGCCGGGAAGGCCGAGGAGAAGGCCGACGGCAAGGCCGAGGAAAAGGCCGACGGGAAGCCGGTTCTGCGGAAGCCGGCCGGGCCCGTGGACGGGAAGCCGGCCGCCGAGACGGCCGGCGAGGACGTCAAGAACCCGATCTGACCTGGGAGTTCCCCCGGCTGAGGCCACCCTTCGCGAGGCTCGCGAAGGGTGGCCTCAGTGGTGTTCGGACAGCCTTACTTTGCTGGAAATGCCCAGGTCAGACGGGCTACGTTCAGGGCTGACGAACGACGACGGAGGGGAACGACGATGAGTGCGACCATGATGGAGGCCGACGCCGGGCACCAGCCCCGGATACCCGCGGCGGACCACCACCGGGACGTCAACGGCGGCTGGCTGCGGCCGGCCGTGTTCGGCGCGGTGGACGGGCTGGTGTCCAACTTCGCGCTGATGACCGGCGTGGTCGGCGGGGCGGCGTCCAACGGGACGGTGATCCTGACCGGGCTGGCGGGCCTGGCGGCTGGCGCCTGCTCGATGGCGGCGGGGGAGTACACCTCGGTGGCCTCGCAGCGGGAGCTGGTGCAGGCCGAGATCGAGGCCGAGCGGCTGGAGCTGAGCCGCAACCCGCACGGGGAGCTGGCCGAGCTGGCCCAGCTGTACGTCTCGCGCGGGGTGGACCCGGAGCTGGCCCACGAGGTGGCCCGGCAGCTGTCCGCGGACCCGGAGCTGGCCCTGGAGGTGCACGCCCGGGAGGAGCTGGGCGTCGACCCGACCGACCTGCCCTCGCCGCTGGTGGCGGCCGGCTCGTCGTTCCTGTGCTTCGCGCCCGGTGCGCTGCTGCCGCTGCTGCCGTACCTGCTGGGGGCGACCGCGCTGCTGCCGGCGATGCTGCTGGCGGGGGCCGGGCTGTTCCTGTGCGGCGCGGTGGTGGCCCGGGTGACGGCGCGCAGCTGGTGGTTCAGCGGGCTGCGGCAGCTGGTGCTGGGCGGCGCGGCGGCCGGGGTGACCTACCTGCTCGGGTGGCTGATCGGCGGCCATCTGGGGTGACCATGGCGTGCATGGTTATGCTGGTGAGTGGGTGACGTTTCACACATGGGCCTCGGGCGGCGCCTGGCAGTGTCTCACCATCCGGGCCTCCGAGCCGCGGATTCGCATCCGCGGACGGGCTCCCGGGATGGATTCCCAGGCGTCCATGATGGGCTTCTGTGGCGGCCCGGTTTCGCCCCTGTTTCAGGCGGTGGACGGTTGGGCACAATCGTCGGGACGTGCACTGTGGCACGTCCTCTCACACGCCCCCTGACCTGCGCGCCGTCCCGCCATGTGGACGGGATATTCCGCTTCTCGGGATCGTGGGCATCATGTAACTCGCACGACACCGCACCATCGCATCAGGGCCAACGTCGTCCCTCCTTGCACCACCTTGCCGAAAGACGACGACGGGAGAGCCGATGCTGTCTGCATCCATGCACTCCGCCAACGAGCCCCAGGCCGGCGCCGCCCGCCAGCCGTACGCGCTCGTGCCGGATGCGCGACCTGCTGCCCAGGGCCTGTACGACCCGCGGAACGAGCACGACGCCTGTGGCGTCGGTTTCGTCGCCACGCTGACGGGCATCGCCGACCACACCATCGTCGAGCAGGCGCTGAACGTCCTGCGCAACCTGGAGCACCGCGGCGCCACCGGCGCCGAGCCGGACTCCGGCGACGGCGCCGGCATCCTGACCCAGGTCCCGGACGCCTTCCTGCGCGGGAAGGTCCCCTTCGAGCTCCCGGCGGCCGGCTCCTACGCCGTCGGCATCGCCTTCCTCCCCGAGGACGACGACAAGGACGCCGCCGCCGTCGCGCGGATCGAGGCCATCGCCGCCGAGGAGGGCACGACCGTCCTCGGCTGGCGCGACGTCCCCGTCACCCCGGACCTGCTCGGCGCCACCGCGCGCAGCGTGATGCCGCGGTTCCGGCAGCTCTTCCTGGCGAAGGACGGAACGGCCGGCATCGAGCTCGACCGGACCGCCTTCGTGGTCCGCAAGCGGGCCGAGCGCGAGGCCGGGGTGTACTTCCCGTCGCTGTCCGCGCGCACCATCGTCTACAAGGGCATGCTGACCACCGGCCAGCTGGAGCCCTTCTTCCCCGACCTGTCGGACCGCGGCTACGCGTCCGCGATCGGCCTGGTGCACTCGCGGTTCTCCACCAACACCTTCCCGAGCTGGCCGCTCGCCCACCCGTACCGCTTCGTCGCGCACAACGGCGAGATCAACACGGTCAAGGGCAACCGCAACTGGATGCACGCCCGGGAGTCGCAGCTCGCGACCGACCTCATCCCCGCCAACAGCAAGGGCCAGGGCCTGGAGCGGATCTTCCCGATCTGCACGCCGGAGCACTCCGACTCCGCCTCCTTCGACGAGGTCCTGGAGCTGCTCCACCTCGGCGGCCGCTCGCTGCCGCACTCGGTGCTGATGATGATCCCGGAGGCGTGGGAGAACCACGCCACCATGAGCCCGGACCGCCGCGCCTTCTACCAGTACCACTCCAACCTGATGGAGCCCTGGGACGGCCCGGCCTGCGTCACCTTCACCGACGGCAACCAGATCGGCGCCGTGCTCGACCGCAACGGCCTGCGCCCGGCCCGGTACTGGATCACCGAGGACGGCCTGGTCGTCCTCTCCTCCGAGGTCGGCGTCCTCGACATCGAGCAGGAGAAGGTCGTCCGGAAGGGCCGCCTCCAGCCCGGCCGGATGTTCCTGGTGGACACCGCCGAGGGCCGGATCGTCCCGGACGAGGAGGTCAAGTCCGCCCTCGCCGCCGAGCACCCCTACCAGGAGTGGGTCGACGGCGGGCAGATCCAGCTCGCCAAGCTGCCCGAGCGCGAGCACATCTTCCACACCCACGCCTCCGTCACCCGCCGCCAGCAGACCTTCGGCTACACCGAGGAGGAGCTGCGGGTCATCCTCGCGCCGATGGCGCGCACCGGCGCCGAGGCGCTCGGCTCGATGGGCACCGACTCGCCGATCGCCGCGCTGAGCGAGAAGCCGCGCCTGCTGTTCGACTACTTCGTGCAGCTCTTCGCGCAGGTCACCAACCCGCCGCTGGACGCCATCCGCGAGGAGCTCGTCACCTCGCTGCTCTCCAACCTCGGCCCGGAGGGCAACCTGCTGGCCGCCGAGGCCGCGTCCTGCCGCTCGGTCGGGATCACCTTCCCCGTGATCGACAACGACGAGCTCGCCAAGCTCGTCCACATCAACGTCGACGGCGACCAGCCCGGCCTGAAGGCCGTCACGCTCTCCGGCCTCTACAAGGTCGCCTCCGGCGGCGAGGGCCTGGCCTCCCGGCTCGCCGAGATCGCCGCCGAGGCCGACGCGGCGATCGCCGACGGCGCCCGGATCGTCGTGCTCTCCGACCGGCACTCCGACGCCGAGCACGCGCCGATCCCCTCGCTGCTGCTCACCTCGGCCGTGCACCACCACCTGATCCGCACCAAGCAGCGCACCCGGGTGTCGCTGCTGGTCGAGGCGGGCGACGTCCGCGAGGTGCACCACGTCGCGCTGCTGATCGGCTACGGCGCCGGGGCGGTCAACCCGTACCTGGCGATGGAGTCCGTCGAGGACCTGGTCGCCCAGGGGGTGTTCATCGAGGGCGTCGAGCCCGAGAAGGCGATCCGCAACCTGATCAAGGCGCTCGGCAAGGGCGTGCTCAAGGTCATGTCCAAGATGGGCATCTCGACCGTCGCCTCCTACCGCGGCGCCCAGGTCTTCGAGGCCATCGGCCTCTCCCAGGGCCTCGTCGACGGCTACTTCTCCGGCACCACCACCAAGCTCGGCGGCATCGGCCTGGAGGAGATCGCCCGCGAGACCGCCGCCCGGCACGCCAAGGCGTACCCGGCCTCCGGCATCCCGGCCGCGCACCGCGCGCTGGAGATCGGCGGCGAGTACCAGTGGCGCCGCGAGGGCGAGCCGCACCTGTTCGACCCGGACACCGTCTTCCGCCTCCAGCACGCCACCCGCAACCGCCGGTACGACATCTTCAAGCAGTACACGGACCGGGTGAACGAGCAGTCCGAGCGGCTGATGACGCTGCGCGGCCTGTTCCGGCTGAACGGCCTGGAGCGGGAGCCGATCCCGGTCGAGGAGGTCGAGCCGGTCTCCGCGATCGTCCGGCGCTTCTCCACCGGCGCCATGTCGTACGGCTCGATCTCCCGCGAGGCGCACGAGACCCTGGCCATCGCGATGAACCGCCTCGGCGGCAAGTCCAACACCGGCGAGGGCGGCGAGGACCCGGACCGCCTGTACGACCCGGAGCGCCGCTCGGCGATCAAGCAGGTCGCCTCCGGCCGGTTCGGCGTCACCTCCGAGTACCTCGTCAACGCCGACGACATCCAGATCAAGATGGCCCAGGGCGCCAAGCCCGGCGAGGGCGGCCAGCTGCCCGGCCACAAGGTCTACCCGTGGGTCGCCAGGACCCGGCACTCCACCCCGGGCGTCGGCCTGATCTCGCCGCCGCCGCACCACGACATCTACTCGATCGAGGACCTGGCGCAGCTGATCCACGACCTCAAGAACGCCAACCCGGCGGCCCGCATCCACGTGAAGCTGGTCTCCGAGGTCGGCGTCGGCACGGTCGCGGCCGGCGTGTCCAAGGCGCACGCCGACGTCGTCCTGGTCTCCGGGCACGACGGCGGGACGGGCGCCTCGCCGCTCACCTCGCTGAAGCACGCGGGCGGTCCCTGGGAGCTCGGCCTCGCCGAGACCCAGCAGACCCTGCTGCTGAACGGGCTGCGCGACCGCATCGTCGTCCAGACCGACGGCCAGCTGAAGACCGGCCGCGACGTGGTCATCGCCGCGCTGCTCGGCGCCGAGGAGTTCGGCTTCGCGACCGCCCCGCTGGTGGTCTCCGGCTGCATCATGATGCGGGTCTGCCACCTGGACACCTGCCCGGTCGGCGTCGCCACCCAGAACCCGGTGCTGCGCGAGCGGTTCTCCGGCAAGCCCGAGTTCGTGGTCAACTTCTTCGAGTTCATCGCCGAGGAGGTCCGGGAGATCCTGGCCTCGCTGGGCTTCCGCTCGATCGAGGAGGCCGTCGGCCGCGCCGAGCACATCGACGCCCGGGCCGCGATCGACCACTGGAAGGCCGCCGGGCTGGACCTCGCCCCGCTGTTCCACGTGCCGGCGCTGCCCGAGGGGGCCGCCCGCCACCGCACCACCACCCAGGACCACGCGCTGGACAAGGCCCTGGACAACCAGCTGATCACCCTCGCCGAGGACGCGCTGGAGCGCGGCGAGACCGTCCGGATCCAGCTGCCGATCCGCAACGTCAACCGCACCGTCGGCACCATGCTCGGCCACGAGGTGACCAAGCGGTACCGGGGCGAGGGCCTGCCGGAGGGGACCATCGACGTCACCTTCACCGGCTCCGCCGGGCAGTCCTTCGGCGCGTTCCTGCCGCGCGGCGTGACCCTGCGGCTGGAGGGCGACGCCAACGACTACGTCGGCAAGGGCCTCTCCGGCGGCGTGGTGATCGTCCGCCCGGCCCGCGAGGCGGCCGCCATCGGCAACGACGCGCAGAACCACGTCATCGCCGGCAACACCATCGGCTACGGCGCCACCGCGGGCCGCGTCCACCTGCGCGGCAAGGCCGGCGAGCGCTTCGCCGTCCGCAACTCCGGGGCCACCCTGGTGGTCGAGGGCGTCGGCGACCACGGCCTGGAGTACATGACCGGCGGCCGGGTCGTCGTCCTCGGCGAGACCGGGCGCAACCTCGCGGCGGGCATGTCCGGCGGCATCGCGTACGTCCTGGACCTGCGCCCCGCGAACGTCAACGACGGCATGGTGGGCATCGAGGCCCCCACCGCCACCGACCGCGACTGGCTGCGCGAGACCGTGCAGCAGCACTACGAGGAGACCGGCTCCACCGTCGCCGCCGAACTCCTGGCGGACTGGGGCAGCGGGGTCTCCCGCTTCTCCAAGATCATGCCGACCGACTACAAGGCAGTGCTCGCCGCCAAGGACGCCGCTGAGCGCGATGGCCTCTCCGAGGCCGAGACCACTCGCAAGATGATGGAGGCGGCTAATGGCTGACCCCAAGGGCTTCCTGACCACGCCCAAGCAGCTGGCCGAGCGCCGCCCCGTGGACGTCCGTCTGCGGGACTGGAACGAGGTCTACGTCGAGCGCAGCCTCCTGCCGATCATCACCAAGCAGGCCGGCCGCTGCATGGACTGCGGCATCCCGTTCTGCCACAACGGCTGCCCGCTCGGGAACCTCATCCCCGAGTGGAACGACCTGGCCTACCGGGACGACTTCGTCGGCGCGATCGAGCGGCTGCACGCCACCAACAACTTCCCGGAGTTCACCGGCCGCCTGTGCCCGGCCCCGTGCGAGTCCGCGTGCGTCCTCGGCATCAACCAGGACGCGGTGACCATCAAGAACGTCGAGGTCACCATCATCGACAAGGCCTGGGACCGCGGCGGGGTCACCCCGCAGGTCCCGGAGCGGCTCTCCGGCAAGACCGTCGCCGTCGTCGGCTCCGGCCCGGCCGGCCTCGCCGCCGCCCAGCAGCTCACCCGCGCCGGGCACACCGTCGTCGTGTACGAGCGGGCCGACCGGATCGGCGGACTGCTGCGCTACGGCATCCCCGAGTTCAAGATGGAGAAGCGCCACATCAACCGCCGCATCGAGCAGATGCGGGCGGAGGGCACCCGGTTCCGCACCGGCGTGCACGTCGGCGAGGACATCACCGGGCAGCAGCTGCGCGAGCGCTTCGACGCCGTGGTCGTCGCGGCCGGCGCCACCACCGCCCGCGACCTGCCGGTGCCCGGGCGCGAGCTCAAGGGCGTCCACCAGGCCATGGAGTACCTGCCGCTGGCCAACAAGGTGCAGGAGGGCGACTTCGTGGAGTCCCCGATCAGCGCCAAGGGCAAGCACGTGGTCGTGATCGGCGGCGGCGACACCGGCGCGGACTGCGTCGGCACCGCCCACCGGCAGGGGGCGGCCTCCGTCACCCAGCTGGAGATCATGCCGCGGCCCGGCGAGGACCGGCCCGGGCACCAGCCGTGGCCGACCATGCCGATGACGTACAAGGTCACCTCCGCGCACGAGGAGGGCGGCGAGCGGATCTACTCGGTCAGCACCACCCACTTCAGCGGCGACGAGGACGGCAACGTCCAGGAGCTGCACCTCGTCGAGGTCGAGTTCAGGGACGGCCGCTTCGAGCAGGTCCCCGGCACCGAGCGGGCCATCCCGGCCCAGCTGGTCACCCTGGCCATGGGCTTCACCGGGACGGACGTGCGCAACGGGCTGGTCGAGCAGCTGGGAGCGGACCTCGACGCGCGCGGTAACATTGCCCGCGATGGCCGGTTCGCCACCAATGTCGATGGCGTGTACGTCTGCGGAGACGCCGGCCGTGGCCAGTCGCTGATCGTCTGGGCCATCGCGGAAGGCCGCTCGGCCGCCGCGGCGGTGGACAAGTACCTCGGCGGCAAGACCCCGCTTCCCGCGCCGATCCGGCCCACCGACCGCCCCCTGGTGGTCTGACGGGCCCCGGACGCTCCGACCGGCCCACCCCGAACCCCCGGCGCCGCATCGCCGGGAGCTCAACCCGCTGCCCCCGTCAGAGTCGCCGGGCCAACGCGGTCTCCTGGCGCCTGCCCTCTTCCCCGACCAGTTGGAGGGCGGGCGCCGTCGCGTACCCGCACGGAGGCCCCTGAGCCCTCCCCGGGCCGCGGCAACTCTCGGACAAACGGCCGGAGTTGTTCGGCGCCCGGCGGGTTCCGGGACAGTGGGCTGTTGTTCGTCGGTGCCAGGTGGCAGACTGCGGCCGACGGCCGGGGGGCTGGGCGAGCGCGGAGGATGACGTCGATGGGCACGACTCAGGCAGGCGGGGGCGCCACGGTACGGCGCCTGCTGCTCGGTACCCAGCTGCGCAAGCTCCGCGAGGCCAGAGGCGTCAGCCGGGAGGAGGCCGGGTACTCGATCCGGGCCTCCGAGTCCAAGATCAGCCGCATGGAGCTCGGCCGGGTCGGCTTCAAGGAGCGCGACGTCGCCGACCTGCTCACCCTGTACGGGGTCGAGGTCGAACAGGAGCGGGCCACCGTCCTCGGACTGCTGCGCGACGCCAACGCCAGCTCCTGGTGGCACGAGTACGGGGACGTCCTGCCCGGCTGGTTCCAGAACTACCTGGGACTGGAGGAGGCCGCGGCCGAGATCCGCAGCTACGAGGTCCAGTTCGTCCACGGGCTGCTCCAGACCGCCGACTACGCCCGGGCCGTGGTCACCGCCGGCTGCCACGCCACCGGGCCGGAGGAGATCGAGCGCCGGGTCGACGTACGGCTCAAGCGGCAGGCGGTGCTGACCGGCGAGCGGGCGCCGCGGCTGGTCGCGGTACTGGACGAGGCCGCGCTGCGCCGGCCCTGGGGCGGCGCGGAGCTGATGCGCGGCCAGCTGGACCGGCTGCTGGAGCTGAGCGAACTGCCCAATGTCCGGCTCCAGGTGCTGCCGCTGGGCAACGCCGGGCTGAGCGCCGAGAGCGGCGCGTTCACCGTCCTGGGCTTCGCCGAGGCCGAACTGTCGGACGTGGTGTACCTGGAGCAGTTCACCACCGCGCTCTACCTCGACAAGCCCGCCGAGGTGGCCGAGTACCGGCACGCGATGGACGACCTGGTCGCCGACAGCCTGAGCCCGGCACTGACCCGCGACCTGCTCCATTCCGTGCGCCAGGAACTGTAATACGTCAGTACGATGATCCCCCATCAGGTCGGGTGCATGAGAGGGATCAGATGTCGTACTTCTCCGAGTTGGCCCTGCAGTACATCGATGGCGAATGGCGCAGCGGCAGCGGCTCCTGGGACATCGTCGACGTCGACCCCTACACCGGCGACAAGCTCGCCACCATCACCGTCGCCACCGTCGCCGAGGTCGACCTGGCCTACCGCGCCGCCGAGCGCGCCCAGAAGCAGTGGGCCGCCACCAACCCCTACCAGCGGCGGCTGGTCTTCGAGCGCGCGCTGCGGCTGCTGGAGGAGCGCGAGCCGGAGATCGTCCAGGCGGTCATGGCGGAACTCGGCGGCACCGCGCTGAAGGCGGGCTTCGAACTGTCGCTGGTCAAGGACGTGCTGCGGGAGTGCCTGCACCTGTCGGTGGCCCCCGAGGGCCGGCTGCTGACCTCGCCCGCCCAGGGCCGGGAGAACCGCCTCTACCGGCTGCCGGTCGGCGTGGTCGGCGTGATCAGCCCGTTCAACTTCCCGCTGTTCCTGGCGCTCAAGGCCGTCGCCCCGGCGCTCGCGCTCGGCAACGGCGTCGTCCTCAAGCCGCACCAGGAGACCCCGGTGGTCGGCGGCGGGCTGATCGCCAAGCTCTTCGAGGACGCGGGGCTCCCGCCCGGCCTGCTGAACGTGGTGATCACCGACATCGCCGAGATCGGCGACAGCTTCCTGGAGCACCCGGTGCCCAAGGTGATCTCCTTCACCGGCTCCGACAAGGTCGGCCGGCACGTCGCCACCGTCGCCGCCGGGCACTTCAAGCGCACCGTCCTGGAACTCGGCGGCAACAGCGCGCTGATCGTCCTGGACGACGCCGACGTGGACCACGCCGTCGACGCCGCGGTGTTCAGCCGCTTCGTCCACCAGGGACAGGTCTGCATGGCCGCCAACCGGGTGCTGGTGGACCGGTCCGTCGAGGCCGAGTTCACCGAGAAGTTCGTCGCCAAGGTCGCCTCGCTCACCGTCGGCGACCCGCGGGACCCGGCCACCCACATCGGCCCGCTGATCAACCCCGTCCAGGCCGACGGCCTGCGCGCCCAGGTCGACCAGGCCGTCGCGGCCGGCGCCACCGCGCTGCTGCGCGGCGACACGGTCGGCAGCCTGATGGAGCCGGTGGTCCTCACCGGCCTGGCCGAGGACGCGCCGATCCTGCGGACCGAACTCTTCGGCCCGGTCGTCCTGCTGGTGCCCTTCGACGGCGAGGACGAGGCCGTCCGGCTCGCCAACGCCACGCCCTTCGGCCTCAGCGGCGCGGTGCACACCGGGAACACCGAGCGCGGCGTGAAGCTCGCCCAGCGGATCGAGACCGGCATGATCCACGTCAACGGCGGCACCATAGCCGACGAGCCGGGCGTGCCCTTCGGCGGCGAGAAGAACTCCGGCGTCGGCCGCCTCAACGGCGAGTCCACGGTGGACGCCTTCACCACCCTGAAGTGGATCTCCGTCCAGCACGAGCGCGCGGTCTTCCCCTTCTGACCGGGGGTTCGGACGCGAGGGCCTCCCGGCGGCAGCCGCCGGGAGGCCCGTGGTGTCAGGCGGGGTAGCGGAGCAGGGCGTCGGTGGCGAGCTCGAAGCCGAAGGGGGCCGGGAGCGGGACCGGGTCGCCGAACTTGCCGTTCCAGCGCCAGCGGTAGCCGCTGTCGGACGGCTCGGCGTAGAGCGTCAGGTCGCCCTCGCGCGGGTCGATCAGCAGGTACAGCGGGATGGCCATCAGTGGGTAGTCGCGGACCTTGCCGACCAGGTCGTTCTCCGGGTTCGACGGGGAGACGATCTCCACCGCGATGGCCGCCTGCTCGGCGGGGACCTGGTTGCCGCCCTCCTCCAGCGCCGAGAGGGGGATGTAGGTCAGGTCGGGGTTGCGGAGCTTGCCGACGTTCGGGGAGGCGAGGTCGGTGTTCTCGCTCGGCATCGTTTCGGCGGGGCGGTGGGCGTCGAACTGCTCGCGGACGAGCAGCAGGTTGCGCTGGTGGATCACCGAGGGGCCGGCCATCATGATGATCTCGTCGCCGGAGATCTCGATCTTCCACCCGGCCGGAGGCGTCAGGCTCTCCGCGTAGGCCAGCAGCCTCGCGTGGCGCTCGGGGATCTGGAACTCGCTCATGGCGCCATTCTTCCACCGGACAGGCCGAAAGGCCGTCGCCGGACGGGGCGACGGCCTTTCGCTCGGGGAGTGCGGATCAGAAGACCGGCTGGCCGGCGCGGACCAGGCGCCAGGAGTCGGTGAAGAAGTCGGCGGGGTCGATGACGCCCTTGGCCTTCACCCAGGCGATCATGGTGTTGCGGATCTCGTCGGAGTTCGACCAGACCATCTTGGCCTTGGCGACGTGCGGGAAGTTGCCGCCGCCGTTGGCACGGTAGTTGTTGACGGCCAGGACGAACTCCGCGGCCGGGTCGATCGGCTTGCCCTGGAAGGACAGGTTGACGATCCGCGAGCCCTTCGGCTGGGCGATGTCGATGTCGTAGCTCAGGCCGTAGAGCGAGTCGTAGTTGTAGTCCGGGGTGGCCTCGGCGCCGGTCAGCTTGTCCTTGTCGACCGGGGCGCCCGGGGCGAGCTGGTTGTAGTACTTGACCGAGTACTCCAGGTAGTCCTTGAGCTGGGCGCCCGTCAGGATGCGGGCCTCCAGGGTGTTCTCGTAGATGTAGAGGCCCGCGGCGTCGCGCAGCTTCACCTGGCCGGACGGGATCAGGGCGGTGCGGTTGAACGGGGCGGCCTGGGCCAGCACCGGGAGGTTGGCGTACTGCCCGCCCGCCAGCGCGGCCTTGACGGCGTCGGCCTGGACCCGGCCGATCAGGTCGATGATCGGGGTGGCCTTGAAGGGGGCGTCGGCGATCGACAGCGCGATCTTGCTGGTGCCGATGTTCTGGTTGACGTACGCGACGACCTTCTTGTGCTGCCCGGCGATCGCGTCGGTGATCTCCGGGTTCTCCGGCACGGTGTTGGAGTTCAGCAGCCGGGAGGAGACCGAGGCGACCTTCCAGGCGCCGCCGGTGAACTCGACCTCGAAGTCGAAGCAGGTCAGCCGCTGGCCGTAGCAGAGCGGCTCGGAGAGGACGACCGTGCGGCCGGTCTTCTTGTTGACGACCAGGCGCTGCGGGACCTCCTTGTGGGCGTGGCCCACCAGCACCGCGTCGATGTCCGGGACGGTCTCCGCCAGCGCGACCGAGACGTTCTCGGCCCACGGCAGCTGGTCGCCCCAGGTGGTCGCCTCGTCGCAGCCGGAGTGCGCCGAGACCACGATGACGTCCGCGCCCGCGGCCTTCATCTTCGGCACCCAGGTGGCGGCGGTCTCCACGATGCCCGGGAAGACCATCTTGCCGCTGACGTTGGCCTTGTCCCAGATCGCGATGCCCGGGTTGGTCAGGCCGAGGATGCCGACCCGCACCGGACGGCCGCCGCCCAGGCGCAGCTCCTTGATCACGTACGGCTTGAAGGCCGGCTTCTCGTTCTTCGCGTTCAGCGCGTTGGCGCCCAGCAGCGGGAACTCCAGCTGCTCCTCGTAGGCCTTCAGGAGCGGGATGCCGTAGTTGAACTCGTGGTTGCCGAGCGCGGCGGCGTCGTACTCCATGAGGTTCATGGCGACGGCCATCGGGTGGTCCGGCACGGTGTTGGCCTCGGTGTCGATCGACTCGATCCGGGCGTAGTAGTAGGACAGCTGGGTGCCCTGGATGGTGTCGCCGGAGTCGATCAGCAGGCAGCGGTCCCAGCCCTTCTCCTCGCGCACCTGGTTGGCCAGCGTGGAGATCTTGGCGAGGCCGACCGCGTTGTGGGCCTTGTCGGTGTACTCGGCGTCGGTGAAGTAGTCCCAGTTGAGCACCCGGCCGTGCAGGTCGGTGGTGCCCATGACGGTGAAGGCCTGCGTGCGCGGCTTGCGCTGCTGGCCCTTGGCGGCCGCCGCGTCCGGCTGGGCGGCCGCGGCGGAGGGGGCGGCGGCCAGGGCGGCACCGCCGGCCAGGGCTGCGCCGGCGGCGGTGGCGGCGGACCGGGTGACGAAGTCACGGCGGTTCAGGGTCATGGACGACTCTCCCGAGTGGGACGACGGCGGATGGACCGTCAACTGGTGTTCGTGAACAAAAGTGTGCGTGCACGCGTCGACGCGCGTAGAGGGACGCGCGTAGAAGTGTGCCGTGCGAGCCGGGGTGCTGAATAGCCCCCTGACCTGTCCAGGAGGTGAGATCTTGGCGACTCGTTCGTGACGGGCGTGGGGGAGACGTGGGGTGGTACGGAGGTGCGGAGGCCTGAGGGGCGGAGGTGCGAAGGGCGCGGGCCGGCCGACGCCCGGTCAGGCCAGCTCGCCCGCCAACCGGTCGACCTCGCGGCCCAGCTGGACCGCCGGGTCCGGATCGTCCGGCCCCGCCCAGGGCTGCCAGGTCCGCGCCCGCAGGTAGCCGGCCACCGCGACCGGCAGCCGGTCCCGGACGATCCGCTCCGCCACCGGGCCCGGGCCGGCCGCGCGCAGCGCCGCCAGCAGGCCGTCCACCCCGGCGGAGGGCGGCAGCGGCACGGTGTCCAGGTAG
>NZ_LFVW01000153.1:0-21067 GCF_001182915.1 Kitasatospora sp. MY 5-36 | reverse complement strand
CGGGCGCGGCCTGGACTTCGGCGTCGAGTTCACCGGCGGCCGGGTGGCGCAGTACACCGCCGCGCAGCGGGTCGACGCGGACGCCGCCCGCGCGGCGGTGGTCGGCGCCGGGTTCCCCCAGGCCGTGGTCCAGACCACCGGCGACACCGGGGTGTCCGTCCGCACCAAGGAGACCGGCGACGACCAGCAGCAGCGCATCCGGGAGGCGCTCACCGGCGTCACCGGCGAGCTGTCCGTGGAGCGCGACGAGCTGATCGGGCCGAGCCTCGGCAGCGAGCTGCGCGGCTACGCGCTGGCCGCGCTCGGGCTCGCGGTCGCCGCCCAACTGCTCTACCTCACGATCCGCTTCCGGTGGGCCTTCGCGGCCGCAGCGGTGATCGCGATGGCGCAGGACCTGCTGCTCGTCCTCGGCCTCTTCGCCTGGCTGGGCAAGCCGGTGGACAGCGTCTTCCTCGCCGCGCTGCTCACCATCGTCGGGTACTCGGTCAACGACACGGTGGTGGTCCTGGACCGGCTGCGCGAGCTGCGCCGGACCGGGACGAAGGCGAGCTGGGCGGATCTCGCGGACCGCGCCGTAGCGCAGACCCTCCCCCGGACGGTGAACACCGGCATGGGGGCGCTGTTCGTCCTGGTGGCCCTGGCGGCCTTCGGCGGCGACTCGCTCGCCGACTTCTCGGTGGCGCTGCTGGCCGGGGTCCTGCTGGGCACCGCGTCGACGGTGTTCACCGCGATGCCGGTGGTCGTCCTGCTCCAGGAACGGTTCCCGGACCGGCCGCAGGAGGCCGGGGAGGCACCGGCGCCTCACGCGGCGGGCACGGCCCGGGCGCGCGACCACAACGGGGCGGTGGTCTGAGCGACGTTGGTTCGGCCGGGAGGCCGTGCGTGCCGCGACCGGCCGCCTGCTCTCGGTCGGCCGGCCGGCGGGCGAGCAGGTGCTGGTGCAGGTGCTGGTGCTGGACGTCAGCGCCATCGGACGGCGGAGCACCGTCCTGACGCACGATGAGACGCCGACCTGCTGGTCAACGACCGCCGTACAGCGGGACGTTCGGGCGCCGCAGGACGCGGGGGACGGCGGCCCGCCGGATCGGCCGGCGCGCCGCCGAGGAGCACGGGAGGTCTCGTCTCCCGGCCGATCCGGTATCGGGAGACGTGCCGGCCGGACCGCGGGGGAAGCCGCTGTCCGGCCGGGCCCAGCCTTACCCCCCTACGGACGGCAGCGGGTTGGCCGGCTCGTCCAGCCACGCCCGGTGCCCGCCGTCCGTGTCCACGGTCAGCCCGAACCGGTCGAAGCCCGGGCGGCCCTGCTTCTCCCACCAGCGGACGACGTCCTCGACCTCCGACCACATCCGGCGAGGACCCGACTGGCGGACCTCGTACCGTTCCGCGCCGTCCACGAAGTCGACCGTGGCCCAGGACGTGACGCCGGTGTCGAACAGCCACAGGGTGGTCATCCCGTCGCCGTCGCTGCGCCGGTAGTACGCATCGGGCACAGCCAGGCCCACGACGAAGGACGCCAGCCAGTCGTCCACGACATCGAGCGGGCTGAGGGGCGTGTACTCCTGCGCGGCGTCGCCGGGCCAGTCACCGGGCAGGTAGTCGTCGACCGGCGGGCCCTGGTAGCGCTGTTGACGCATGCGCATGAACGCCGAGGACCCCGTGAACGGCCCCTCGGCGGTGCGGCCGGCGGCGGTGAGGCGGGCGACGGCTCCGCCGCCGAAGAGCGGCGCGAAGGGCAGTACCAGCACTCCCTGCGGCCGGATCTGCCCGATCACGGCCGCGGGGACCTCCCGTACCGAGCAGGTGAGGATCCCCCGGTCGTACGGGGCCCGCGGCGGGTACCCGTCGGCGGCGTCGCCCACCACCGCGGTCGGGGCGTCGTCGAGGGCCCGGAGATTCGCCTCGGCCTGGGCGGCGACCTCCCGGTCCAGTTCCACGGTCACCACGGCCTGCGCGCCTTGGCGCCGGGCCAGCAGTGCGGCGTTCCAGCCCGGGCCGGTCCCGCCCTCCCAGACCGTGTGGCCTTCGTGGACGTCCAGGTCGCGCAGCATGGAGGCCACCATCGTCGGCATGGAGACCGACGACGTCGGCTCCCGCTGCCCGCCGTCCGCGTCGTCCTCCCACTGCGTCACGATCGCCACGTCGGAGTACACGAGCTCCAGCCACCTCCCGGGGTTCTCCGTCCGGTCGCAGCGCTCGTAGCCGTCGCTGGTGCTCGCCCAGACGACGTCCGGGAGGAACAGGTGGCGCCCGACGTCGAGGAAGGCCTGACGCCAGCCCGGGGTCAGCGCACCCGAGGCCTCCAACCGGTCGACGAGCCGGCCCTGGAGGTCGGCGATCGCCGTCACTTGTGCTTCGGATCGGGAGTCGGGCCCTGTCCGTCGGGATTCGGCTTGGGGCCGATCTGCGGGCCACCGGGCTTGGCGTGGGAGCCGCCCCTACCGTCGTTCGGGCCGCCCTTGTTCTCGTCACCCACGGGTGATTCCCCCTTCTGTGCGACGCTCCGAGAATTTCAGAGCAGAGCGTAGGTGGGCGAGCACCCAAAGTAAATGGCGGTCCCACCGCTCCTCCTCGCGGGACAGGCACGGCTGGCCGACCATCCCGGGTGGGCCAACGCTTCGGGTCGTACGGCGCACAGGAGCAGCCGGGGAGCGCGCGCGGCGCCACCCACGCCGACGCCGGGCGCCTTGCCGAGGGGTGGGAGCGATGCGGCAACCTGACGAGGGAACATTTCGTCGGGAAGTACTGGAATTCGCATGCAGTGGATTCCTACGGCAACCAAGGCCGCAGCGTGGTTCGAACAACCCGGAGGCGCCACTCAGTTCTCCCTTGAAAAGCCCGTCAAGGTACTCTGCGCCGCGGAATACCTTGTCTTCGAGAATGGAAAATCCTGCTGATGGATCGTCACCAACTTCTGACACGCCTCACCGAGGCAGGAGTGAGCGACCGCTTCTACGGGATCAGCACGCGGGGTCTCTCGATGTCCAACCATCTACACGCGGCGGCCCCCGTCCTCACCGAGGGCCGCGACGGTCGATGGACGATCGACGTCTATGAGCGTGGCGAGCACTGGGAGGAAGCGAGTTTCGAATCAGAGGAAGAGGCGTGTTCCTACCTCTACGCAGAGGTCATGAGGCAGTGGGAGCTCTACGGGTCTCAGTGAGGTGAACAATCGAGCGCAGAGCCGCCGGGTCCTGGTGGTGCAGGACGACGTGGACGTCCATGATCGGGAGCGGGGTGAGACTGGTTTCGGTGGTGCCCATGTCCTCTCTAACTTCCCTACGGGGTTTGGGTGTTGATCGTCCGGTGCGGCACCGCTCCCAGGATGGCCTGTGCGGTCTGCTCGGGGAGTCAGGTGGGTGGCGTCTCGGGGCGCCGTCGGGTCTCAGGGGCGGGGGGCGATCTTCAGGTCGCCCCGGGTGACCTGGCGGATGTGGGGGCCGGCCAGCAGGTCGTGCGGGTAGCCGAGTTCGATGCGGCCGGCCTCGTCGAGGCGGTCCGACTGGGCGGCGCTGAGTTCGACCTCCAGGGCGCCCAGGTTGTCCTCCAGCTGCGTGAGCGTGCGGGCGCCGACGACGGGCGCCGTCACGCCCGGCCGGTGCAGCGTCCAGGCGAGCGCGACCTGCGCGGGTGTGCGGCCCAGGTCGGCGGCGACCTCCTTCACGACCTCGGCGACGGCGAGGGCGCGTTCGGTGACCATGCCCAGCCCGGCGTTGAAGCTCCTCCGGGTGCCCTCCCCCGCGCCGGCGGCCGCCGCGGTCAGGTCGGCGCGGCCGTACGTGCCGGTGAGCAGGCCGCCCGCCAGCGGGGAGTACGGCAGCACGCCCAGGCCCATCTCCCGTGCCATCGGGACGAGATCGCGTTCCGCCGCCCGGTTGAGGAGGTTGTACTCGATCTGCAGGGCGACCAGCGGGGACCAGCCGCGCAGGTCGGCGACCGCCTGCATGCGCGAGACCTCCCAGGCCGGGACGTTGGAGACCGCCACGTACAGGACCTTGCCCTGCCGCACCAGGTCGTCCATGGCGCGCAGGATCTCCTCGACCGGCGTCGTGAAGTCCCACACGTGCAGGTACAGCAGGTCGAGGTAGTCCGTGCCCAGCCGCCGGAGGCTGGACTCCACCGAGGCGAACATGCTCTTGCGGTGGCTCCCCGCGGAGTTCGGGTCGCCCGGCCGGCGCAGCGTGGTGTACTTCGTCGCCAGCACCAGGCCTTCGCGGCCGCCCCGGGTGAACTCGCCCAGCTGGCGCTCGGAACTGCCGTCGGTGTACGTGCTGGCGGTGTCGATGAAGTTGCCGCCGCGCTCGACGTAGGCGTCGAACAGCCTGCGCGCCTCCGCCTTCTCCGCGCCCCAGCCGAACTCGGTGCCGAACGTGGCCGTGCCCAGCGCGAGCGGTGAGACCCGCAGTCCGGAACGGCCCAGCAGCCGGTAACTGTCGAGGGTGAGTGCCATGGTGACCTCCCGTGTTCGTGATCCGTCGTCGACAGCGAGTCTGCGGCGGCGACGGGGCACGGAGAAGGGAGGGGACTTCCTGGGAACATCTGTCCTACCCTGGCTGTTGCGCCGGTCATGACGACCTCCGCGCCGGACAGGACCCAGACCCAGGAGCTGGCCGCGTTCCTGCGCAGCCGGCGCGAACGCCTGGATCCCCGGGACGTCGGCCTGCCGGCGCGCCTCCGGAACCGCCGTACCCCGGGGCTGCGCCGTGAGGAGGTCGCCGAACTGGCCGGGGTCAGCGTCGACTACGTCGTCCGGCTGGAACAGGCCCGCGGGCTGCGTCCCTCCCCCGACGTGCTCCAGGCCCTGGCCGGGGCGCTGCGCCTGGCCCCCGACGAGCGCGCCTACCTCTTCGACCTGGCCCTGCGGCGGCCCCCCGGCGCCGACCGGCCCGCCACCGCCGCCGCGGCGCCGCTGGCCCGGCTGGTCGCCGACCTCGCACCGCTGCCCGCCATGCTCCTGAACCACCGCTACGACATCCTGGCCTGGAACGCCGAAATGGCGGGACTGATGGTGGACTTCGACGCCCTGCCGCCCCCGCAGCGCAACGCGATGTGGCTGTGCCTCATGCATCCGCGGGTGCGGGAGTTCTACCTCGACCGCGAACGCGTGGTGCGGGAGGGGATCGCCCACCTGCGCGCCGCGTGGGCCGCCCACCCGGAAGACCGGGCCCTGAGCGGCCTCATCGCCGAATTCACCGCCGGTGACGAGGAGTTCGCGCGCCTGTGGGCGGAGCGGGACGTCCGGGTCAACGGCCGCGGCCACAAGGCGCTGCGACACCCCGAGGCCGGCGTCCTCACCGTGCAGTTCGAGACCCTCAGGCCGCTCCAGGACCCGGACCAGCTGCTGGTGATCTACCGTGCGGCGGACGCGGAGAGCCAGGCAGCCCTGGACCGGCTGCGCGCAGCTGCCGCCGGTCCGCGGCAGGGGCCCGACGGGCTCTCGCACGCGTCCGGCTACTCGCACCGGCCCTGACCGTCGGCCACTCACCACGGAGCGGCAGAGGCGGCACCTGTACGTGGAGTCAGCCGAGGTCGAACTGCCAGTACGCGGTGTCGCGGAACCCGGGCGACTTCGGGGCGACCTCGACCGTGACCGGGCCTCCCGCCTTGTCGGGCTTCACCCGCACCGGCACGGTGCGCCTCTGCTCCGTGCCGAGGGGCGGTGTGAGGGCGGTGACGGTCACGGCCTGGTCCAGGAAGGTCATGCTCGCAGCAGGGACGGGAGCCGAGCCGAAGGCGGAAGGGGTGGACAGCGGGCCGGAGTCGATGGCCTTCCCCGCCCGGACCACGACGGCGGCGGCACCACCGGTCGTGCCGACGCCGGTGTCGGGGGACGTCCCACCGGGGCGCAACTCCTCACCCGTGCCGTTGTCGTAGGTGATCGTGAAGCTGTAGCTGCCGTCGGGTTCCCGGCGGGGAGGGCCCACGGTGATCCTCAGGCCGTCGTCGTAGCGGGCGGTCCCGCCCGCGCCCAGGGGCTCGACGACGCTTCCGGGGCCTTTGACGTACCCGTGCTGGGTCAGGGAGTCCTCGAACGTGGCCAGCGCCATGGCTCCCAGGACGACCAGGGTGGTGAGGACCGCCAGCGCGACCCCGAGGACGGTGGCCCAGCGCGGGGCGTCGGAGGGCCGGGGGCAGGCGGGAGCCGCGTTCGTGTCCATGCGGGTCACGGTAGGGAAACAGCTGGTCGGAACGCATGAGCGGACGTACTCAAGGGCCCCTGAGTAGGCCTACGCGGTGCAGGTGCGGTCGCGGGCGGGGAGGTGTCCGGTGGCGAGGTAGGCGTTGACGGCGGTGTCGACGCAGGAGCTGCCGTGGACACCGTAGTTGGCGTGCTGGTTGGCGCCCGCGAGCGTGAGCAGGCGGGAGCTGGGGAGGCGGTCGTGCAGGGCGGTGCTGCGGGTGTAGGGGACACGGGGGTCGCCGGTGGAGGCGACGATCAGGGCCGGGGTGTCGTGGCGGACCTGGACGGGGGCTTCGCGGGGGCGGTCCCAGAAGGCGCAGGGGGTGATGTTCTCGGTCAGCGGGGCGAACAGCGGGTGGGCGGCGCGGGCGCGTTCGATGTCGCTCCAGTACGTCTCGGGGTCGCGCGGGGCGGGTGCGTCTCCGCACAGGATCGCGGTCTGGGCGCTGCCGGTGCTGGAGCCGGAGGGGGTGAACACGGAGCGCAGGAGGTCGGCGAAGGCGGGCGGCAGGGTGGAGGGGTGGCCCTGGGCGGCCCGGGCGAGCAGGGACATCTGCTCGGCCAGGGAGGCGCGCGCCGGGTCGGTGTCATCGGCCATCCCCGTGAAGAGCAGGGCGGGGACCTGGCTGTCGTCGAGGCGGAAGGTGTCGGGGGCGGTGCCCACGGTGAGCGGTTCGCGGGAGGAGGCGGCGATGACGCCGTCGAGGGTGGCGCGTACCTCCTCCCGGGTGCGGCCGAGGCCGTAGGTGGTGTCGCGGGCGGCGGTCCAGTCGGCCCAGTCGTCGTACGCCTTCTCGTTCTCGGCCTCGGTTCCCTTCATGAGGCGGGGGTTGTAGCGGTCGGGGTCCAGGGCGCTGTCGAGGACCACCCGGTCGTAGCGGGTGGGGAACATCTGGGTGTAGGCCGTGCCCAGGTAGGTGCCGTAGGAGTAGCCCAGGTAGGAGATCCTCCGTTCGCCGAGCGCGCCGCGCACGACGTCGATGTCCCGGGCGGTGTTGCGTGTCGTGACGTGCGGCAGGACGTCGGCGTTGGTGGCCCGGCAGCGGTCCGCGACGTCTCTGGCCCGGGCGGTCTGGCGGTCGAAGCCGGCCCGGTCGGGGCCGGCCGACAGCAGGCCGGGCCCGGAGGGCAGACCGCAGTCCAGGGGGGTGCTGCGGCCGGTGAAGCGCGGGTCCATGCCGATCACGTCGTAGCGGGCGCCGGTTTCCTTCATCACGGGGCGCACGGTGAGCCCGATGCCGAGGCCTGGGCCGCCCGGGCCTCCGGGGTTGACCAGGAGGGAACCGATCCGGTGGCGGGTGTCGGTGGCCTTCAGGCGGGACACGGCGACGGTGATGGTCCTGCCGCCGGGGTCGCCGTAGTCGAGGGGTACGGTCACGTCGGCGCAGCGCGCGCCCGCGGCGTCGAGGGCTTGGCCCGTCCGGTCGTCCCCGCCCCGAGCACAGCCGTGCCAGTCCAGGGGCTGCTGGTAGTAGCGGCCGAGTCCGGCGGCAGGGGCCGCGTCGACGGCGGCGGCCGGCGTCGTGGCGAGGGCGGCGGGTGCGACGGCCAGGCAGGTGGTGAGGCCCGTGGCGAGGACGAGCCCCGCGGCCGAGGCGCGCCGGACGGTGGTGCCGGTGATGGTCATGCTGCTCTCTCCCGGAGGGGTGACGGACGCGTCCGGCCCGGAGGAGGTCCGGGCCGTGCCGGTCGAGCCTCTCAACGCACCTCCCCGAAGGCATCGCCCTGTGACACGAAGTGGCGGTACGTCAGACGCAGCAGGGCGGGCCATCGGTATACGACCGGCGTACCATTCCGCCCGTGCCTTCCGCGGGGCGGGCGCGGTACCGGTCGACTCAGCGGGCCGTCGGAGTCGATCCCCTGGACGACTTCGGCGCCTTCGGCATCGTCGAGCGGTGGTGGAGTCGACTCAGCGGGCCGTCGCGGGAACGAGGTGGTCGAGGCCCTGGGCACTTCCCGTCGCCGCCTTGATCGAGCGGGGCAGCATGACGCGCTCGTAGGCGCGGACGGCGGCGCCGACGCTGGATTCGGTGACGAGGGCGTGGGCGAGGTCGGCGCCGTCGAGCATGGCGAGGTTGGCGCCCAGTCCGACCGGGGGCATCAGGTGCGCGGCGTCGCCGAGCAGTGTCACTCCGGGCACGTGCGTCCAGGCGTGCGGGGCGGGCAGCACGTGCAGGGGCCGGCTGACGAAGCCGTGGTCGCTGTCGCGCAGGATCCGCAGCAGGCTGTCGTCCCAGCCGTCGAACAGCTCCAACAGGTGCTCCCGCACGGCCCGTTGGTCGCCGAGGTCGAGTCCGGCGGCCGTGTGCCAGTCCTGCGGCTCGCGCAGCGCGAGGTAGCCGCGAATGTGACCGTTGCTGTTGCGCTGGGCGACCAGGGTCCGGCCGACGCCCTTCGCCAGCAGCGATCCGTTGCCGACCAGTCGGGCGAGTTCGGGGTGGCGGGTGTCGCACTGGTCGAAGCCGGTCTCGACGAAGGTGACACCGGTGTAGTGGGGTACGGCGGGGGACAGCGCCGGGCGGACCCGTGACCAGGCGCCGTCGGCACCGACCACCAGGTCGAACTCCTCGGACGTACCGTCGCCCAGGAGCAGCCGGCACGTGCCGCCCGCCAGCGGGGTGACCCCGGCGGCGGCACGGTCCCACCGCACCGTGTCCGGGGCGAGCGAGTCCAGCAGCAGGCCGCGCAGTTGGCCGCGGTCGATCTCCGGCCGGCCCCCGCCCGCGGTCGGCCCCCGCTGCGCGAGGAGGGCGCCGGTGGCATGGTCGAGCACCCGCCACTCGTCGCCCTCGGGGCGGGCGAGGGCATGGAACCGGTCGAGCAGGCCTGCCGACCGCAGGGCGGCCTGGCCGGTGTCGGCGTGAAGGTCGAGGGAGCCGCCCTGCGGGCGCGCGTCGGCGTCGGCTTCACGTTCGAACACCGTGACGGCGCGGCCGTGTTGCTGCAGGATCCGGGCACAGGTCAAGCCGCCGGGGCCGGCGCCGACGATCGCGATGCGGGGGGCACGGGCAGTGGGCATGGGTGCGTCCTTCCGGTGGTGGGCGGGTCGCCGGGCGGCCCGACACCACCAAGAAAGCACACTCACTAAATAAGTGCAATGACTACACTTTCAGAGTGGATGCACTTCGGGCTATGGTGGTCGGGTGACCGAAGCGATTGGGCGCCGCGAGCGCAAGAAGGCCCAGACCCGCCAGTCCCTGGCCGACGCCGCACTCGAACTCTTCCTCGAACACGGCTACGACCAGGTCGGTGTCAAGGACGTCGCCGACGCCGCGGACGTCTCGGTGACCACCCTGTTCAAGCACTTCACCAGCAAGGAGGCGCTGGTCTTCGACCAGGACGACGACCTGGAGGCGGCCCTCGTCGCGGCCGTGCGCGAGCGGCCCCCGGGCCGGTCGGTCCCACAGGCGCTGCGCGAGCACCTGCTGCTGAACCAGACCCGGTTCGCCATTCACGCCGCCGACCTGCGGTTCGCCGACTTCACCCGCCTGGTGCAGGACACCCCCGCGCTGCGCGACTACTCCCAACGGATGTGGACCCGCCACGAAACGGCCCTGGCGCGGGCCATCGCGCAGGCCGTGGACGCGCCCGACGACGATGTCAGCTGCGTCGCCCTGGCCCGGTTCGCCCTGGCGGCCCGCAGCCTGATCCTGCAGCACCCCGAACCGCGCCGGGCTGCCGACGAGGCCTTCGCCCTGCTCGAACACGGCTGGGCGGCCTCCCATCCGAGCGGCTGACCCGATCCGCGAGAGCCCCGATGCGCGCGCAGGCGCCGCGTACTCCCGGCCGCGGCCCCCGTGATCCGCGGATCGCACCGATTGTCGCGAAGCCTTGACACTGCGCCACGGGCTGAGAACCCTGGTGCTGTACTCCAGGGACGCGAGGGACACGGCATGCCATGGGTTGACGAGAGCAAACGCCACCGGGGTTTCCCGGCGGCGGTGTTGGCGGACGGCAGCGAGCCGGAGCCGCTGCCGGACGGGCGCACCACCTGGTGGCTCTACAACGGTGCGGACGGCCCCCGGGCCACCGCGGTGCGCGGTGGTTGCAGCTGCGGCTGGCGGGGCGAGCAGGTGCACCGGTTGGACTTCGGCGACGACTCGGCGACCGAGGCGGTGGGCAAGGACACCGGGCCGTTCGCGGACTGGGAGTCGCACGTCGACCTGGCCGAGGGTGTGGTGCCGCGCGAGGTCGAGGACCTGATCGCGGCGCTGGTGGACCGGATCTGCGACCTGACGGAGAGCAGGCCGTACGCCGCCGCCCGTGCGGCCGGCCGGTTCGAGCGCGCCGCCGCTTCGACCGCGCTGCTGGCCGGCCGCAGGGCCCACCACAACCTGATGACCTGGGAGTACATCGGCCGCGCCTTCGGCTGTGGGCCGGCGGAGGCGCAGGAGCGGTTCGGCGAGACGCCGCAGGACGGCGACCGGGACGACGAGGTGTAGGTCGTCGGTCGTCACGCATCGGGCGGGCGATGCGAGCACCGGTGCCGGCTGCGAGCACCGGTACCAGCTGCGAGCACCGGTATCAGCGAGGACACCGCCAAGCGGGTGCCCGCGTCACCACGACGGGCACCCGCTCCTCAACCACCCCCGGTCCTGCCAGGACCGGGCTCCCGCCCCGATGCTGCCGCACCCCTGCCCGCGCGCGCCAGCTCCACCCCCCGAAGGGGTGACAGGTCCCAACCCTTCCGATTTTTTCCGCTCCGCAGGAGTCCGCCCTGGGGGCGTCCCGGCCTGGGGCGCGGACCGCTTCCGGTCAGGCCTCCGGTCAGGCCTCCGGTCAGGCGTCGAGGACCTGGCCTTCGCGCTTGACGACCGGTCCTTCCGTCGACCACGGGAACTCGATCCAGTCGTCGGTCCGCTTCCACACGTACTCGCACTTCACCAGGGAGTGCGACTTCTCGTAGATGACGGCGGACCGGACCTCGGCGACGTGGTCGAGGCAGAAGTCGTGCACGAGCCGCAGGGTCTTGCCCGTGTCGGCGACGTCGTCGGTGATCAGGACCTTCTTGTCGGTGAAGTCGATCGCGGCGGGAACGGGCGCCAGCATGACGGGCATCTCGAGGGTGGTGCCCACGCCCGTGTAGAACTCGACGTTCACCAGGTGGATGTTCTTGCAGTCCAGCGCGTACGCCAGACCGCCCGCCACGAACACCCCGCCGCGGGCGATGCTCAGGACGAGGTCGGGCTCGTAGCCGTCGTCGGCGATCGTCTGCGCGAGTTCGCGCACCGCCCGCCCGAAGGTCTGGTAATCCAGGGTCTCACGCACATCAGTCACGACGATCAGTGTCCTTGGCCGTCGGCCGGGCCGCGAGTTCCGGCACGCTCTGCACCGGAAGTGTGGTGCTTCACACGTCGGCCGAGCGCTCCGGTTCCCCGGGCCACGGCGGCCGGCCCGCGGGGAGTCGGGCGGGTGCCGTCAGGTCCGGCGGGCGTGGGAGGCCAGGCGGTCGGCGAGGGCGGTGACGAGGGTGCGCAGTTCCTCTGGGCGCTCGATGACGAACGGCCGGTCGATCGCGGCGAGGAGCGGCGGCAGCCAGTCGAGGCGCTCCGCCCGTAGCTCGACGCGCAGCCAGCGCTCGGCGGTCGGGTCCCCGTCCGGTGTCGGTGCCGGGTCGTGGTCCTCCAGTGTCGCGACGCCGGCGGGCAGGTGGGCGCGGATCCGCTCGGCCGTGCCGTGGATGCGCAGCGTCACCTCGTGCCGGTAGTCAGCCGTGGCGAAGCCCGACAGCAGGCGGTCGGCCGGGTCGGGGCCGGCGGGCGCGTCGAACGTGCCGGGCAGGGCCCTCGCGTCCGCGACGCGGTCGAGCCGGAACGTCCGGTCCTCGCCGATCCCGGGGTCCGTGCCCGTGACGTACCAGCGGTTCGCGTGGGCGACGATCCCGTACGGGTGCAGCGTGCGTTCGCTGGGCCGGCCGTCGCGGTCGGTGTACCTGAGGGAGACCGGCCGGCGGTGGCGCACCGCGTCGGCGAGGGTGAGCAGGATCCCGGCGTCCGGGGCGGCGTCCCCGCCGGAGCCGTCCGTGAAGGAGAGGGCGTCCAGGAGCGTGTCGAGCCGGGCCGCCACGTGCCGGGGCAGCACCCGGCGGATCTTGGCGGCCGCGGTCTCGCCCGCCGTGCGCTCGGCCGTCGCCAGTCCCGTCCGGCGTCCGGCGAGCAGTCCGAGCAGCACGGCCAGCGCCTCGTCCTCGCCGAGCATGAGCGGGGGAAGGCGGTAGCCCGGGGAGATCCGGTAGCCGCCGTACCGGCCGCGCACCGACTCCACGGGCACGTCGAGGTCGATCAGGTGGTCCACGTAGCGCCGCACGGTGCGCCCGTCGACGCCGAGGCGGTCGGCCAGTTCGGCCAGCGTTCGGGTACCGCCCGACTGCAGCAGTTCCAGGAGGGTCAGCACACGGCCGGTGGGTCGGGACATGTCCACAGCCTAGGCGGATAGTGGACAGGTTCTGTCCACTATCCCTCCTAGTCTGCGGAGCGCACGGCCGCTCAGCCGTACGACCGTGCAGCCGCGCGACCGCGGGCGGCTCCGACCCCGTCCCAGGAGGACACCATGGACTTCGTTTCGATCCGCATCATCACCGGCGACGTCGCACGCCTGGTCGAGTTCTACGAACGCGCCACGCGGGTGCGGGCGGAGTGGGCGACCGAGGACTTCGCCGAGCTCCGGACCGCGGGCGCCACCCTCGCGATCGCGGGCACCCGCACCGTCCCGCTGTTCGCCCCGGGCTCCGCCCGCCCGGCCGCCAACCAGAGCGTCATCACCGAGTTCCTCGTCGACGACGTGGACCGCGTCCACCGCGACCTGACCGGATTCGTCACGGACTTCGTCACCGAGCCCACCACGATGCCCTGGGGCAACCGCTCCCTGCTGCTCCGCGACCCCGACGGCAACCTCGTCAACTTCTTCACGCCCGTCACCCCGGCGGCCATCGCGAAGTTCACCCGCTGACGGGGCACCCCGCCGCTACGCCTTCCCCGCCCGCCGAAGCAGGTCTTCGTCACCCGCGGCACCCGCAGCACCGACGGCCGCCGCGCCGCGGGGCTCGCCGGTGTCCGTGCCCAGCCCCGCGAGCAGGCGCAGTCCGTCCTCGGCGGGGCTGCCGGGGGCCGCGGACAGCACCAGCAGCTCGATGCCCGGCTCGTCCGGCAGCGCGAAGTTCTCCTGGTGCAGTTCCAGCGGTCCGACCAGGGGGTGCCGGTACGCCTTGCGCCCGTGGGTGCGGGCGCGGACGTCCGCGCGGGCCCAGAGGCGACGGAAGCGCTCGCTGCCCATCGCCAACTCGCCGATGAGCGAAGCCAGTCGGGGGTCGTCGGGGTACTGGCCGGCGGCCAGCCGCAGGTGCCCGACCACGTCGAGGGTGCAGTTCTCCCAGTCGGCGTAGAGGCCGCGGTCGGCCTCCTCCAGGAAGATGTGCCGGGCGGTGTTCAGGCCCGGCATCGGGCGGCCGAGGAGGAGGCCGGCGAGGCGGTTCCCGGCGAGGACGTCCAGGCGGTGGTTCATGATCAGCGCGGGTGCGCCGGCCACCAGGTCGAGGACGCGCAGCAGTTCCGGCCGGACCCGGCCGCCCGGCGCCGTCGCACGGCGGCGGCGCTGCCGCGCGAGGCGGTAGAGGTGCCCGCGTTCGGTCTCGTCGAGGTCGAGGACGCGGGCGAGCGCGTCGAGGACCTGCTCGGAGGGCTGGGTCGCGCGGCCCTGCTCCAGGCGTACGTAGTAGTCGACGCTGACGCCGGACAGGTGCGCGACCTCCTCGCGGCGCAGCCCCGCG
Source organism: Kitasatospora sp. MY 5-36 (assembly GCF_001182915.1). Classification (NCBI taxonomy): domain Bacteria; kingdom Bacillati; phylum Actinomycetota; class Actinomycetes; order Kitasatosporales; family Streptomycetaceae; genus Kitasatospora; species Kitasatospora sp. MY 5-36. The sequence continues at coordinate 7,124 of NZ_LFVW01000153.1, read as the reverse complement.
ACCCGGCGGCGGCTGTCGGTGGGGATGCCGACGGTGGCCGGATCGACCCGGGAACGCCTGGTCCGTAGGAAGCCCGCGAGATCGTCCATGCCCCTCAGTATGGCCGCGGCGGGCGCCCATACGGCCGGCTCGGGTGCCCGTGAGGGTGGCCCTGCCGGTACCAGGAAGTCCGGTCCGACGGAAACGGCGCCCCTGAACGCCGGGCGCCGCGGCGTCCAGGATCGGAGGCATCCGATCCGAAGGAGTCCCCCGTGAAGACGCTGATCGTCCACGCCCACCCGGAGCCGAAGTCGCTCAACAGCTCGCTGAAGGACCTCGCGGTGTCCACCCTGGAGACCGCCGGGCACGAGGTACGGGTGAGCGACCTGTACGCGATGAACTGGAAGGCGGTCGTGGATGCCGCGGACTACGGCCCCGAGGCCTCGAGTCCGCTGAAGGTCGCCCTGGACTCGGGCCGGGCCTTCGAGACCGGCACGCTCTCCCCGGACGTCCGCGCCGAGCAGGAGAAGCTGCTGTGGGCCGACACGATCGTCTTCCAGTTCCCGCTGTGGTGGTACACGATGCCCGCGATCCTCAAGGGGTGGGTGGACCGGGTGTTCACCTACCGCTTCGCGTACGGCGTCGGCGAGCACAGCGCCACCAGGTACGGCGAGCGCTTCGGCGAGGGCACCCTCGCGGGCCGGCGGGCGCTGCTGTCGGTGACCGTCGGCGGCCCGGAGTCGCACTACGCCGCTCGCGGGATCAGCGGCCCCATCGACGATCTGCTGTTCCCGTTCCAGCACGGCGTCCTCTACTACCCGGGCATCGAGGTGCTGCCGCCGTTCGTGCTGTACGGCAGCGACCGGATGACCGACGAGGACTACCCGGCCGTCGCCCGGGCCTGGGAGCAGCGCCTGCTCACCCTGGAGTCGACCGAGCCGATCGCGTTCCGGCGGCAGAACTTCGGCGACTACGAGATCCCCTCGCTGCACCTGAAGGAGGGGCTGGAGCCCGCGGGCCGCACGGGGTTCGGGCTGCACGTGCGCGGCTGAGGGCGGTCGACTCGGTCCCCTGACTCGGTCTGTCAGCTCGGTCCACCGACTCGGACCGTCGGCTCGGTCTGCTACTTCAGTCCGCCGGCTGGGTCGGACAACCCAGTCTGGCGGCTGGGTCGAGCAACCCGGTCCATCGGCTGGGTCGAACGACCAAGTCCGTCGGCTGGGTTGAACAACCCAGTTCTCCGACTCAGTCCGCCAGCGACCGCTCCGTGGGCCCCCGGCGCCGCGGGCCCCGGGCGGGACCGCCTCGCTGCTCGTACGTCCACACCGCCAGCTGCGTGCGCGAGGCGAGCCCCAGTTTGCCCAGGATGCGTTCGACGTGGTTCTCCGCGGTCCGCTGCGCGATGGTGAGGCGCGCCGCGATGTCCTTGTTGGTGAGGCCCTCGGCGACCAGTTCCGCGACCTGGCTCTCGCGCTTCGTCAGGCCCGGCACCCCGGCCGGGTCGTCGAGGACGTGGGCCATCGCCTCGTCCACGGTGGCGCGCGCTCCGCGGCGGAACTCCCGGTCGAACGCGGCCGCGCCCAGCGCCTCCCGTACCGCGGCGTCCAGGCGCAGGTGCTGGGTGCGCATGAACGGCGCCGCGCCGAGCCGCCCGCCCAGTGACTCCCACAACAGGTGCAGTACGCCCAGGAGCCGGGCAGTGCGCCGCGGGTCGTTCCGGGTGCTCCAGGCGATGACCTCCACGCACATGGCCACGTCCCACCAGTCCTGGAACGGGCGCAGCCGGGCGATGGCCGCCCTGGCGTGCGTGGTCGCGTCGGCGGGCGCGTCCGCGCGCAGGGCCAGCAGGGCGCGGGCGAGCAGGGCCATGCCGTGCAGCCATGACTCGCCGTGCGTGCGGGCGGCCGCCTCGACCTCGCCGCACGCCTCCTCGGCCACGGCGGCCTCGCCCCCGCAGGCGTGCGCGATGGCGAACTTGACCCGGCACTCGAGGGCCGCGTCGAGGCAGCCCAGCGCGCGGAACTCGGTGCGCGCCCGCGCGAACAGTTCGGCGGCGCTCGCGTAGTCCTCGCGCCAGACGGCGAGGATCCCGTGGTGGTGCCACACCCACGCCGACTCCCGCCGGTGGCCGCCCTGTTCGGCCGCCGCCTCGCACGCGGCGAGCGCCTGCCGTACGTCGGCGTCCGGGTCGCCCTGCAGGATGCGCAGGTACGTGTCGGTGACCCGGGCGTGGACACGGACGGCCGTCTCCGGCCCCGTCGCGCCGTCACCGCGACTGTCACCGTCACCGCCGTCCTGCGCATGGTCGGCGGCGAGCAGCTGCGACAGCCAGTGGCGCCCCTCGGACAGCAGGCCCGCGGTCATCCAGTAGTGCCGGGGCGACACGGCCAGGGCCAGACCGGCCCGCGCCTGCCCGGGCCGCTCCAGGCAGAACCCCAGGGCGGCGCGCAGGTTCGGGTGGTCCAGGCGAAGGCGCGTGAACCAGTCGACCTGCCGGGGCCCGAACCACTCCCGCCCGGCTCGTGCGGTCAGTTCGGCGTACCGGTCCCGGTGACGGCCACGCAGGGCGTCGAGCGAGCCGGACGCGGCCAGCCGCTGGTGCCCGTACTCCCGTACCGTCTCCAGCATGTGGTAGCGCGAACGTCCCTGCACGTGGCGGCAGTTGACGATCGACCGGGCCACCAGGCCGTCGAGGGCGTCGAGCAGGGCGGCGGGCGGCAGTTCGGCGTCCGCGCAGACCCGTTCGAGGCTCTCCAGGTCGAAGCCGCCGCGGAACACCGAGGCCCGCGCCCAGAGCAACCGCTCGCGCCCCGTGCACAGTTCGTGGCTCCAGTCGATCAACGCCCGCAGGGTGCGCTGCCGGTCGGCGGCGACGCTGCTCCCGCCGGTGAGCAGCGCGAACCGGTCCGTGAGCCGCTCCAGGACCTCCTGCGGCGTCAGGCTCCGGATGCGGGCGGCGGCCAGTTCGATCGCGAAGGGCAGCCCGTCCAGGCGGCGGACGAGCTCGGCGACGGCGGCGGCGTCCGGCCTGGTCAGGGTGAAGCCGGGCAGCACGGCGGCGGCCCGGTCGACGAACAGCGCGACGGCCGGATTGCCGTTCAGGTCGCGCAGGCCGTGCCCCGCGCGCGCGTCCGGCACCGGCAACGGCTCCACGGGGAAGACCTGTTCGCCCGCGATGCCGAGCGGCTGCCGGCTCGTCGCCAGGACGCGCAGTCCGGGCGCGGCCCGCAACAGCGCGTCGGTGAGGCGGGCGCACGCGTCGACCAGGTGCTCGCAGTTGTCCAGGACCAGCAGGGCGCGCCGCTCGCGCAGCCGGGCGGCGAGGACGGCCGCCGCGTCGGCGCCGGGGTGCCCCGGATTCGCCACGTCGAGGGTGCCGAGGACGCTCGACGCGAGCAGCTCCGGGTCCCGGAGGTCGGCGAGTTCGGCGACGTACACACCGTCGGGGAAGGCGGAGCGGGCCGCGTCCGCCGCCACGCGCAGCGCCAGCCGGGTCTTGCCCACGCCTCCGGTGCCGCTGAGCGTCACCAGGCGCGCACCGGACAGCAGCCGGGCGATCCGGGCCGTGTCCGCCCGCCGCCCGATCAGCGGCGTCAGTTCGGCGTCGAAGCCGCCGAGGCCGGCGAACGTCCCCGCGGCTGCCCCCGTTCCCATGGGTGGTCATCCTACGGACGCGCGCTGACGGTACCGGCACGGAAAGCGTGCGGGAATTGAGTAGTTCTCCCGTTGTCCCCCGCACGCACCCGCCCGAGACTCGACGACGCGGTATCGGACGGCTATGCGAGGCGTGTGGTGACGGCAGGCACGGCGGCGGGGTCGGAGCGGAGCGGGCGGCTGCTGGGGCAGCGGGTGTGGACCTACCAGGGGGCCTACGTACGCAGGCCGACGACCGCGCTGGTCGTGCTCCTCATCCTGTTCGGCGTGCTGTGCTCCCTCGTCGGCAAGTACTACGACGAGGACTCCTCGTTCCGCCTCGCGTTCTGGGCCCTGCCCGTGGCGGCCCTGGGGTGCCTCGCCCTGTGCGTGCGGCACGCCCGGATCCGGATCCGGGAGTACGAGCACGGCTTCGAGCTGCGCCGGCCGGGGCGCCGCACGCTGCGGTACGCGTGGCAGGAGATCGCCTCCGTCGAGTCGACCCGGGTGTCCGTCCACTTCAACTCGGCGCACTCGCACGACGTGCTCAAGACCGTGATCCGCCCCTACGCGGGCGGCCGGATCCGCCTCCGGGGCCTGGACTACATCAGGGTCCAGGAGGAGTGCGGCTTCTGGCGGATGATCACGAAGGCGCACCCCACCACCGGCGCGCGCTTCGTCTCGGACGCGACGCAGTCCGTCGCCGTGGCCCGTGCGCAACGCCTCCTGGACGAGCTCGGCGCGGGCGGGTCGTTCCGCTGGGGCGCCCTGACCTTCACCACCGAGGGGATGACCCTCTCCCCGTTCCCCGCGCCGATCGCCTGGTCCCGGATCGCCCTCGTCTCCGCGCGCCCGGCGGACGGTGTCCGGCTCGACGTCCGGGGACTGGCCTCGCACGTCGGCAGCCGGGCCCTGTCGGGGCGCGCGACGAAGGCGGGCTACCGCACCGAAGGGGACCGGCTGGAGGTGTTCGTGCCCGTCCGCCGCCCCGGATCGGACTACGTGGCGCTGAGCGTCCTGCTCGCCCACGGAGCCGCCCTGCGGAGCGGGCAGGACCAAGGACACGAGGGGTAGCGAGGGCGGGCCGAGCCCCGGGCGTGCTACGGCCGGCGGCGGGTGGGCCCGGCCGACAGGGCTTCGGCGGCGGCCGCCGCGACGGCCTCGGCGACCGTGGACAGCGCGGGCGAATCCAGCTTCCACTGCTGCCAGTACAGGGGGACGTCCATCGGCCGGGCGGGTGCCAGCTCCACCAGCCGCCCGGAGCGCAGCAGCGGCTCGGCCTGCGGCTCGGGCACGAGGCCCCAGCCGAGACCGGCGGCCACCGCGTCCCGGAACCCGTCCGAGGCGGGCACCAGGTGGCGGATCCGCCCGGCGCCCGACCGCCCCCGGGTGAGGGACCGGACGAACTCGTCCTGGAGCTCGTCGCGCCGGTCGAAGGCCACGGTGGGGGCCCGGCCCAGATCCTCGGCCAGGTCCCCGGTGAGATGACGGGCCGCGAACTCCGGTGTGGCCACGGCCAGGTAGCGGGCCAGCCCGAGCCGCCGCACGGTGCAGCCGGCCACCGGGTCGGGCGAGGAGGTGACGGCGGCCATCACCTGGCCCTCGCGCAGCAGGGCGGTGGTGTGGGCCTCGTCCTCCCGGTGGAGCTCGAAGCAGATCGGCGGGTCCTGCGGCACCCGGGTGAGCGCGGGCAGGAACCAGGTCGCGAGGGAGTCGGCGTTGACCGCGATCGGGACCCGGGCCGGGCCCTGCTCGGCCGCCAGGCCCAGTTCGGCGCGGGCGTCGCGTTCCAGCCGGGCGAGCTGGCGGGCGAACCGGACCACCACCTCGCCGGACTCGGTGGGCCGCACCGGCTTGGTGCGCATCAGCAGGACCCGCCCGGTGCGCTGTTCCAGGGCCTTGACGCGCTGGCTGACGGCGGAGGGGGTCACGTGCAGGGCGGCGGCCGCGGCGTCGAAGGTGCCCTCGTCGACCACCGCGAGCAGGGTCCGGACCTGGTCCAGGGGAAGCTCTTCCATAAGTACGGCTAAGGTTACTTTAGAATCTTTAGCTGTACTCATCTATACGCGGTCCATACGGTCGGACCCATGACCAGCAGCACCATCGCCGCCGCACTCGCCGGATTCGGTACCGGACTCTCCCTCATCGTGGCCATCGGGGCCCAGAACGCGTTCGTCCTGCGCCAGGGCGCCCGCCGGCACGCCGTCCTCGCGGTCGTCGCCATCTGCGCCGTCTCGGACGCGGCGCTGATCGCGCTCGGCGTGACGGGGGTGGGCACGGTGGTCACGGCCTGGCCCGCGGCGCTGACCGCGGTGGGCCTGGTCGGCGGGGCGTTCCTGCTCTGCTACGGCTTCCTGGCGGCCCGACGGGTGCTGCGCCCGGATCCGGCGGCCGCGCTCACCGGCGGCGGACCGGAGACCGGGTCCGTCCGGCGAGCGGTCCTCACCTGCCTGGCGATGACCTGGCTGAACCCGCACGTGTACCTCGACACCGTGCTCCTGCTGGGCTCGCTCGCCTCCGACCGCGGCGACCTGCGCTGGGCATTCGGCGCGGGCGCGGCGCTGGCCAGCCTGTGCTGGTTCGCCGCCCTGGGCTTCGGCGCCCGGCTGCTGAGCGGTGTCCTGTCCCGGCCGAGGGCCTGGCGGGTGCTGGACGGACTGGTCGCGGCGACCATGCTGGCGATGGGCGGGATGCTCCTCGCCGGGGCGTAGGGCGCCCTGACCTACCGGCCCCGGCTGCCACCCGCGTGGGTGGCCGGCCATGGTGGCATCCGACCCGACCAGGCCGGATGCCACCATTCGTCCGACGCCGTGCGGACCCGCGGGCGTACGCGCGGGTTCACGACGCGGGGCCGGGGCCGTGCCCGGGGGTCAGGGCTGCTGCGGGTCGGTCCGCGGGTCGGTCCGCGGGCCGAACCGGCCCGTCAGTCGGACCGCCGCGAGGGCGACCGCGTACCCGACGGTGAACAGCACCACCAGGAACAGGACAGCGGTCGCGTTCATGACGTAGTAGCCCGTCAGCGTGGGGGCGACCACGGGCGGCACCCCCAGGACGACGGCCGTCAGGGCCGCCGAGCGGACCGTACGGGTGGTGCAGGCGACGGCCGCGCCGACGACCACCGGGGCGACGAGGGGGAATCCGGTCCGGAAGAACACCCCCTCCCCCGGGCCGGAGACCAGGACGAGGGCGACGTCCGCTGCCGTGGTGGTGAGCACGACCGCCCACGGTACGGCGGAGCGCGGTCGCGTGGTGCGGTCCGGCGGGGCGGCCAGCAGCACCAGGGCGTTGAGGGCGAACAGCACCGTGTCCGGGCCGACCAGACTGTAGGTCAGCGGGCCCCGCGCGTGCGCACCGGGCAGTTCGGGGCCGGCGAGCAGGACGAGCAGCGGGGCCACGACGGTGGCCGCCGCCAGGGCGCGGGCCGCCGTCCAACGGCCGGTCAGCGCCGCGACGGCCATCAGCACCGCCGGGACGAGCAGCGCCATCGTGGCGCCGAGCGACCCGACGCGCAT
>NZ_LFVW01000152.1:0-11086 GCF_001182915.1 Kitasatospora sp. MY 5-36 | reverse complement strand
CGGCGCGCGCGGCCGAGCGGGCGAGGGAGCGTACGGGGATGCGGGCACTGGGGTCGGACGATCCGCGCCAGGTGGGCGGCTACCGGCTGCTGCGGCGGCTCGGCGCGGGCGGGATGGGCCGGGTCTACCTCGGCCGGACGGCCGGCGGGCGCACCGTCGCCGTCAAGGTGGTGCGGTCGGAACTCGCGGACGACGCCGAGTTCCGCGCCCGGTTCCGGCAGGAGGTGGCCGCCGCCCGGCGGGTCGGCGGCGCGTGGACCGCGCCGGTCCTGGACGCCGACACCGAGGGCGGGCAGCCCTGGGTCGCCACCGGCTACGTGGCGGGCCCCGCGCTCGGCGAGGCCGTCCGGACGTACGGGCCGCTGCCGGAGCCGGCCGTGCGCTCGCTCGGCGTCGGACTCACCGGGGCGCTGGCCCACGTCCACGGGCTCGGCCTGGTGCACCGGGACGTCAAACCCTCCAACGTGCTGCTCACCCTGGACGGGCCCCGGCTGATCGACTTCGGGATCGCCCGGGCACTGGACGCCGCCGGGGGCCTCACCCGTTCCGGTTACGTGGTCGGTTCGCCCGGCTTCATGTCACCCGAGCAGGCGAACGGGCAGGCGGTCGGGCCGGCCGGGGACGTCTTCTCGCTCGGCGCCGTCCTCGCCTTCGCCGGGACCGGCGTGCACCCCTTCGGAGAGGGGGTCAGCGCGGCCGTGCTGCTCTACCGGGTGCTGCACGAGGAACCGGACGTGGCCGGACTGCCCGAGCCGCTGCGGGGGACCGTCCTCGCCTGCCTGGCCAAGGACCCGGCCGCCCGCCCCACCCCGCGGCAGCTCCACGACCGGCTGGACCCGGACGGCACGGCCGCCACCCGGCTGTCGCACGGCGGCTGGCTGCCGGCGGAGCTGGCGGCGGGGGTGGGGCGCAGTGCGGTGGGGCTGCTGGACCTGGACCTGGACCTCGACTTGGACCCAGGCCCGGACCCGGAGGGGATTCCGGGGGCTTCGGGGGAGCCGGCTCCGGAGGCGGGTGCTCTCGGGGTGGTGCGGACTCCGACCGTCGCATCCGGGGGTGGGCCGGAGGGCGAGGGGGATCGGCAGCCGCTGTGCTCGGGTGTCTGGGACGAGCCGGCGGGGGCGCGGCCGCGGCGCGTCCGGACCGGGGTGGCGGTCGCGGCGGCGCTCGCGGTGCTCGGGGGCGGCGGGTACGGGCTGTACGAGTGGCTGCACCGGGCCGAACCGGCGGCCTCGGGGCCGTCGCCGACGGTGGGGCCGCTGCCGGAGGTGTCGGTCGATCCGAGCCAGGCCGTCCTGCCGAGCGGGGCCTTCGGCTCCGGGGTGGCGTCGGCCCCCGGTGCTCCGGGGAGCGCGACGTCGTCCGCCCCGGGCGCGGTGCCACCCGGGACGGGCGGGCCGAGCGTGGTGCCCGCCGCCTTCCTGGGCACCTGGAGCGGGGACATGGTCACCGACAAGGGGCTGCCCGCCGGGACCACCACGCTCACCGTCCGTCCGGCGGCGATCGGTCAGGAGAGCACCACCAGCCGCAACGCGGCCTCCGGGCTGATCTCGATCAGTTGCGAGGGCGCCTGGACGCTCAGGTCGGCCTCCGCCACCGCGCTGGTGTTCCAGTCCCGGCTGGTCCGCTCCTCGATCCCCGGCGCCTGCACCGGCGGCTCCAACGCGGAGACGCTCACCCTCCAGTCCGACGGGACGGTCCGGTTCACCTCCGCCGACCCGCCGGCCGGGAACCCGGCGGGCACGATGCGCAGGGCGAACGGCTGAGACGTGGTCCGAGCTGCTCGGGGGTGGTCTGGGGTGCTCCACGCGCTGTTCAGCGGGCTGACGCGGGCGGCGGAATGTGCTGGCGTAGGCTGGTTCGGCCGTACCCGAGTAGCACTTGAGAGAGAGAAGGCCGCCAGGTGACCGAGCTCGCAGCGACCACCCTCGATGCGTCCAGCACCGACCTGAAGGCCGTGCTCGACCGGGCCGCCGCCGGCGGCCGGATCACCCCGGAGGAGGCGCTGGAGCTCTACCGCTCCGCGCCGCTGCACGCGCTCGGCTCCGCCGCCGACGCGGTGCGCCGCCGCCGCTACGCGGGTACCGAGCACATCGCGACGTACATCATCGAGCGCAACATCAACTACACCAACGTCTGCGTGACGGCGTGCAAGTTCTGCGCCTTCTACGTGCCGCCGAAGAGCGACAAGGGCTGGTCCCGCGAGCTCGACGAGATCCTGCGCCGCTGCGCCGAGACGGTCGAGCTGGGCGGCACCCAGATCATGTTCCAGGGCGGCCACCACCCGGACTACGGCGTGGAGTACTACGAGCGCGCGTTCTCGGCGATCAAGGCCGACTTCCCGCAGCTGGTGATCCACTCGCTGGGCGCCTCCGAGGTCGAGCACATGGCGCGGATCTCGGGCGTCTCCGTCGAGGAGGCCATCACCCGGATCCACAAGGCGGGCCTGGACTCCTTCGCCGGCGCCGGCGCCGAGCTGCTGCCGGAGCGGCCGCGCAAGGCGATCGCCCCGCTGAAGGAGTCCGGCGAGCGCTGGCTGGAGATCATGGAGATCGCCCACGGCCTCGGCGTGGAGTCCACCTCCACCATGCTGATGGGCACCGGCGAGACCAACGCCGAGCGGATCGAGCACCTGCGGATGATCCGCGACGTGCAGGACCGCACCGGCGGCTTCCGGGCCTTCATCCCGTACACCTACCAGCCGCAGAACAACCACCTGAAGGGCTCGACCCAGGCCACCGTCTTCGAGTACCTGCGGATGATCGCGATCGCCCGCCTGTTCCTCGACAACGTCGCCCACATCCAGGGCTCCTGGCTCACCACCGGCAAGGAGGCCGGCCAGCTGTCGCTGCACTACGGTGCGGACGACCTCGGGTCCGTGATGCTGGAGGAGAACGTCGTCTCGGCGGCGGGCGCCAAGCACCGCTCCAACCTCACCGAGCTGATCCACCTCATCCGGGCCGCCGACCGCGTCCCGGCGCAGCGCTCGACCACGTACGAGCACCTGCGGGTGCTGGACGACCCGGCCAACGACCCGGTCGACCCGCGGGTCGCCTCGCACATCGCCTCCACGGCGATCGAGGGCGGCACCGCGCACCCCGAGCTGAAGATCCTGGACAACTGAGTCCTCGTTCCTCCTCCCTTCTTGTCGTGCCGGTACCGGTGCCGCTGATGGCGGTGCCGGCGTCGGCGCTGTTGCCGTTGCCGTTGCCGTTGCCGTTGCCGTTGCACTTGCCGTTGTTGTCGAAGTCGAAGGCGCTGTTGTGCTGACTCTGCACCGGGCGGCGTTCGTGCTGCCCGACCCGGCCGATCCCACCGCCCCGTCCATCGCCGACGGGGCGGTGGTGGTGCGTGGCGAGCTGGTCGAGGCGGTCGGGCCGTACGGGGAGCTGGCGGCCGGGTACCCGGGCGCGCGGGTGCGGGACTGGGGGGCGGCCGTGCTCGCCCCCGGGCTGCGCAATCCGTACGGGCACTGGCTGTTGGAACGCGCGTACCACCCGGATCCGCGGGAGGAGGTCGGCGTCGAACCGGTGGCGGACGGGCTGGCCGGGTCCACCGACGAGGCGCGGTGCGGGGCCAGTGCCCGGCGGGGGCTGCAGCGGATGCTCGGGTACGGAGTGACGGCGGTGGCCGGGCCCTTCGAGCGGGCCTCGGTGCGGACGGCGGTGGCGCGGTCGGGGGTCGTGGGGCTGCCCGGTTCCGCCGTGTCGTCCGCTGTGGCGTCCGCTGTGTCGTCCGGCGGGGTGGACGGCGGGCCGCAGGACGGCGGGCCGGAGGGCAGCGGGCCGCAGGACGGTGGCGCGCGGCCGTTGGACCCGCTGGCCGTCCTGCCGTTCGCCGAGGCCGTGTACGGGCGGGTGGCGGTCGGGGGCCGGGCGGACTTCGCGGTGTTCGCGACGGCCGCGGTCGCGGGGGGCGGGGGCGCGCAACCGGTGGCCGGCGGGTGCCTGGCCACGGTGCTGGGCGGGCGGTTGGTGTACCGCCGACGCTGAGACGGGCGTCACGGCGGGTGTGACGTACTCGTCAGTAGCCGGATTTCCTTGTGGCGCACGGGACTTCCTTCGTGTGCACCCGAACTCCGGGGCCGGTACAGGAGAGTGATTGTCCCTTCATCGTGACCTGAGGGCCCGCCAGCGGATACGATCCCGGACAGCTCACCCACTCCGTACCCTCACCACACCACCGCCCGCGCCCGCGGGTGGCGGGGCCGTGTCCCCGGCCCCGACGGCAAGCCAGGACAGGAACCATGCGAACCGCGACCGTTCCCCCGCCGCGCACCCCGCGGATGGGCCGTGGTTGGTACCTCGCCGCCGTGCTCAGCGCAGTGCTGGCCGTCGGCATGTGCCTGCTGGGTTGGCGCCAGGCCGACCAGGCCGACCGGATCGAGGCGCACCCGGTGAGAGTCGAGGGGGTCGTCACCCAGCTCCCGACCGGTGGCGGCACCTACAGCGCCGTCAGCTACCGGGCCGACGGGGAACCGCACACCGCGGCCGCGCTGCCGCTCTCGGACAGCGCCAAGGTCGGCGACACGGTCTGCCTGGAGCACGCCGCCGACGACCCGGGCGCGGTACGGATCTGCGGCGACACCTACCCGCAGCCGGTCGGCGTGGGCCTGGCCCGGTTCAGCGTGCCGGTGGCCCTCGTGTTCTTCGTGATCTGCGTGCTGCGCATCCGTCGGCACCACAAGGCCCTCGCGGTCCGCAGCGGGCAGGGGGCGCTGGCCGCCAACCTCGCGCTGGCGGCGGGGGCGCTCGCGGACGGGATGCCCGCGATAACCCACGGCAAGCGGTCCCGGCGGCGGCGCCGCGCGGGCGGGCGGCGCGCCCAGCACTGACGGGGGCGTGCGGGTACGGCCCGGCCGGTGAGGTCCGTGGGGGCGGCCGGTGAGGTCCGTGGGTGAGGCCGGTGAGGTCTGTGGGCGCGGCCCCGTTGGTCGGGGTGTCCGTGCGAGGGTGAACAATGGGGGGCGTGACCCGAGCCTCTCTGGACAAGCAGCCGCACGAAGTCGCCGCCATGTTCGACGACGTCGCGGCCAAGTACGACCGCACCAACGACGTGCTCTCCCTCGGCCAGGCCCGCGCCTGGCGCCGGGCGGTGGCCGAGGCGGTGGCCGCCGGGCCGGGGGACCTCGTGCTCGACCTCGGGGCCGGCACCGGCACCTCCTCGCTGCCCTTCGCCGAGGCCGGTGCGAAGGTCGTCCCGTGCGACTTCTCGGTCGGCATGCTCACCGAGGGCAAGGGCCGCCACCCCGAGCTGGCGCTCACCGCCGGCGACGCCACCCGGCTGCCGTTCGCGGACGACACCTTCGACTCGGTGACGATCTCCTTCGCGCTGCGCAACGTCCAGGACACCGACGAGGCGCTGCGCGAGATGCAGCGGGTCACCAAGCCCGGCGGCAAGCTGGTGATCTGCGAGTTCTCCACCCCGACCTGGACGCCGTTCCGGACGGTCTACACCGAGTACCTGATGCGCGCGCTGCCGCCGGTGGCGACCGCCGTCAGCAGCAACCCGGAGGCGTACGTCTACCTCGCCGAGTCCATCCGGGCCTGGCCGGACCAGCCGGGGCTGGCCGCCAAGCTCCAGGACAACGGCTGGTCGAAGGTCGCCTGGCGGAACCTGACCGGCGGGATCGTCGCGCTGCACCGGGCGTACAAGATCGCGTAGCCGGGCTTGGCGGGCTCGGCGGGCCCGCGGCCCGGTCGCCCGGCTGCTCGGCTCGGGTTGGTGGTCGGGGCTGACGGGCGGGGCTGACGGGCGGAGCCGGAGGTCGGGGGCGGGGGCGCATCCGGTGGCGTGAGCGGAACTAGACTGCCGGAGACAAAGCCGCCGTCCCCCGCCGCAGTTCCAGGAGTGTGTCCACGTGTCCGAGACCGCAGCCGATCTGACGAAGCCGGACAGCCCCGTCGAGAGCACGGCCGACGTCATCGTGGTCGGCGCGGGCCCGGCCGGCGCCACCACCGCGTACTACCTGGCCCAGGCCGGGCTGGACGTGCTGCTGCTGGAGAAGACCGCCTTCCCGCGCGAGAAGGTGTGCGGCGACGGCCTGACCCCGCGCGCCACCAAGCAGCTGGTGGACATGGGCATCGACGTCTCCACCGAGAACGGTTGGCTGCACAACAGGGGCCTGCGCATCATCGGCGGCGGCGTCCGCCTGGAGCTGGACTGGCCTGAGCTGTCCTCCTTCCCCGACTACGGCCTGGTGCGCAAGCGCGCCGACTTCGACGAGCTGCTCGCCCGTCAGGCCGAGAAGGCCGGCGCGCGGCTCTACGAGCGCTGCAACGTCAGCGGGCCGGTCCTGGACGAGCGCACCGGCCGGATCGTCGGCGTCACCGCCAAGCTCGGCGACGAGAAGCGGCCGGTCACCTTCCGGGCCCCGCTGGTGGTCGCCGCCGACGGCAACTCCACCCGGCTCTCGCTCGCCATGGGCCTGCACCGGCGCGAGGACCGCCCGATGGGTGTCGCCTACCGCACCTACTTCACCTCGCCGCGCCACGACGACGACTACCTGGAGTCCTGGCTGGAGCTGTGGGACACCCGCGACGGCGACCGCAAGCTGCTGCCCGGGTACGGCTGGGTCTTCGGCATGGGCGACGGCACCTCCAACGTGGGCCTCGGCATCCTCAACTCCTCGCCGGCGTTCGGCGAGCTGGACTGGCGCGAGGTGCTCAAGGCCTGGTGCGCCAACATGCCGGAGGAGTGGGGCTACACCCCCGAGAACATGACCGAGCCGATCCGCGGCGCCGCGCTGCCGATGGCCTTCAATCGGCAGCCGCACTACACCCGCGGCCTGCTGCTGGTCGGCGACGCGGGCGGCATGGTCAACCCGTTCAACGGCGAGGGCATCGCCTACGCGATGGAATCCGGGCAGATCGCCGCCGGGGTCATCGTGCAGGCCCTCGCCCGGGTCACCGATGGCGGCCGCGAGCGCGCCCTCCAGGCCTACCCGCGCATCCTCAAGGACGTGTACGGCGGCTACTACACGCTGGGCCGCGCCTTCGTGAAGCTCATCGGCAACCCCAAGGTGATGCAGATCGCCACCCAGCGCGGCCTCACCCACCCGATGCTGATGCGCTTCACCCTCAAGCTGCTCGCCAACCTCACCGACCCGCAGGGCGGCGACGCGATGGACCGCGTGATCAACGGCCTCGCCAGGGTCGCGCCGAACGCCTGACGGCTGGTGTCTGGCGCCTGGTGCCTGACAGCTGGTGCCTGACGGCTGGTCTCTGGCGCCTGATGCCTGGCGCCTGATGCCTGGCGGCTGACGCCGAAGGGCCGGACGCCGAACGCCTGGCGCGGACCGGGTGTTGGGGCCGGTGGGGATGTCCGTCCCCGCCGGCCCTACGGCTGTTCGGCCGTCCGGGGTGCCTCCGGCGCCCGGCGGGAGGCGGCGGAGCGCTGCTCGACGTAGGCGAGACGCTCGTCGAAGATCCGGGCCGCGTCGGGGGTGAGGGTCCTCAGGGCGACGAGGGCGGTGAAGACGACGTCGCAGAGCTCGTGCTGGACGTCCTCCCAGGTGTGGGTGACCCCCTTGCGCGGGTTCTGGCCGGTGGCGCCGATCACCGCGGCACCGACCTCGCCGACCTCCTCGGAGAGCTTGAGGATCCGCAGCAGTCGCTCCTCCTGGGGCGACTGCGTGCTCTGCTCGTCCAGCCGTGCGACCAGGTCGTCGACGCTCTCCCAGATCCGGCTGTCCATGCGGCGTTGCTCCTGCTCCCACGCGGTGTCGTTGGTGTTGCCACCGTACGGGAGCGGGGGCGGGCGGGAGCGGGCCGGGGCTGTCCGGCCCGCCGGGGACGAGCAGCCTCAGCGGGCGCTGATCTTCACGTTGCGGATGTTCACCGGGAGGTTGGGGAAGCCGTCGCCCGGGTTGTTCTGGTCGTCCTCGCCGCCGGCGGCGATCTTCTGGAGCACGTCCAGACCGCCGGTGATCCGGCCGAAGGGGGTGTAGGCGGGGGAGAGCTTGGTGTCCTTCCAGACGAAGAAGAACTGGCTGCCGTTGGTGTTCGGGCCGGCGTTGGCCATGGCCACGGTGCCGGCCGGGTAGGTGGCGCCGGTCAGGTTCTCGTCCGGGAACGAGTAGCCGGGACCGCCGCTGCCCGTGCCGGTCGGGTCGCCGCACTGGAGGACGTAGATCCGCTGGGTGGTGAGGCGGTGGCAGTGACTGCGGTCGAAGTAGTCGTGCTCGGCGAGGAACCGGAACGAGAAGGTGGTGCAGGGCGCCTTGTCGGTCAGGGCCTCGAAGCTGATCTGGCCCTGGCTGGTCCGCAGTGTCGCGCGGTAGGGCTTCGCCGCCTTCTTGGCGTCGAACACCGGGATGCCCTTGAAGTTGTCGGCCGGGACGGCCGGTGTGTAGGCGCAGCCGGTAGCGGGGGTCGCGGCCGCGGGGGTGTCCGCGATGGCGGTGCCGGTGCTCGCCACGAGCGGGAGGACGGTGGCGGCGGCGACCAGCGCCCAGTGCTTGCGCTTCACGTGACGGGCCTTCCGGGGGGTGGTGGACGGCGGTGTTGTCATGGGTGCATCATCCACGGCCGGATGGGGATGCGGTAGGGGTTGGGGCGGCCGTGGCTCCCCGGGCGGCGACAGTGTGATGGTTTGTCAGTTCTGCTCCGGGGTGGTCGTGGTGGGCGTGAAGAGTCCGGCGTGGGCGGCCAGGGCCGCGGCGTCGGCGGCCCGCTCGGCGGTGCGGGCGTCCAGTGGCTCGCCGGAGACGAAGAGGCGGTAGTAGAGCGGCGCGGTGGCGGCCCGGACCACCTCGGCGCCGTCCGTCCCGGCGGGCAACTCGCCCCGGGCGACGGCCCGTTCGGCCACCTCGGCGGCCTGGCGGTGGCGGGCCGCGAAGAAGGCGCGCAGGGCGGCCGCGCCGGTGTCCGAGCGCTGGGCCGCGGAGATCAGTGCGGTGGGCGTGGGGCCGAGCTCCGGATCGGTGAAGACGCTGAACACCTCCTGGGTGATCCGGCGGAGGTCCTGCCGGAGGTCGCCGGTGTCGGGCAGGGGCCAGGGCTGGTCGGCGGAGGCGGTCAGGGCGTCGGCGACGAGGCCGTCCACTCCGCCCCAGCGCCGGTAGAGGGTCGCCTTGTGGACGCCGGAGCGGGCGGCGACCGCCTCGACGGTGAGCCCGTCGTACCCCTTCTCGGCGACCTCGGCGAGCGTGGCGGCGACCACCTCCGCCCGGACCCGGGTGCTG
This sequence comes from Kitasatospora sp. MY 5-36, assembly GCF_001182915.1. Taxonomy (NCBI): domain Bacteria; kingdom Bacillati; phylum Actinomycetota; class Actinomycetes; order Kitasatosporales; family Streptomycetaceae; genus Kitasatospora; species Kitasatospora sp. MY 5-36. Next base: position 1,902 of record NZ_LFVW01000152.1, on the reverse strand, counting down.
CGGCCGCCCGGGCGCGGTGCGGGGGTGCGGGGCTCCGGTGCGGGGTGGGTTGCTCCAGTCAAAGTCGACTCCAGTCGCATTAAGGCTTGCTGTGGGGTGGCGGCCGTGCCATGCTCATCGTAATGCGACTTGCGTCGCATTACGAGAGGAGCCCGCGTGTCCGCCACTGCCGTTCCCGACCCCACCGCCCTCCACCCGCTTGCCGGCCACGACCGGGTCGTCCTGCTGCGCCCGCTCGTCACCGACCCGAGGATCGAGGTCGGCGAGTACACCTACTTCGACGACCCCGACGGTGCCACCCGCTTCGAGGAGCGCAACGTCCTCTACGCGTATGGCCCCGAGCGGCTGGTGATCGGCAGGTACTGCGCGATCGCCACCGGCACCCGCTTCCTGATGGCCGGCGCCGCCCACCCGACCGTCGGCGTCTCCACCTTCCCCTTCACGATGTTCGGCGGCAGTTGGACCGAGCGGACCCTCGACATTGTCACGGGCCTGCCCAGCCGGGGTGACACCGTGGTCGGCAACGACGTCTGGTTCGGCCACGGGGCCACCGTCCTGCCCGGCGTCCGGATCGGCGACGGTGCGATCATCGCGGCCGGGGCGATGGTCACCGCCGACGTCGAGCCCTACACCGTCGTCGGCGGCAACCCGGCCCGCCCGATCCGCCGCCGCTTCGACGACGCCGACATCGAGCGTCTGCTCCGTGCGGCCTGGTGGGACTGGCCGGTGGAGCTGGTCACCGAGCACGTCCGCGCCATCATGTCCGGCACCCCGGCCGACATCGAGGCGATCGCCGCGGCGAACGGTCTGCTCTCCGCCTGACCCAACCGTGCCCGTGGAGGGCATTGATCATCGGGGGCCCGGTGCGCGAAGATGGCGCCCCCTTGCTCCGCGCACCGCCCCGTCCACTGCCGGGCCTTCCGCCCGGCTCCTGGGTCCGTCCGACGCCGTACGGTACTCGCGCCCGCCGGTTCCGTTCGTTCGGAGGGATCTTTCGCATGCCAGCCTCCTTGTCCGACCCGTCCGAGGGTTCGTCCTCGTCGGTCCTTCGCGATCTTCCGGTCCTGCTCGTGGCCGTGGTGTGGGGATCGAGCTTCCTCGCCGTCCAGCGGGTGGCCGAGCCCGGGACGGTCGTGGCGATGCTGGTGCTGCGGTTCGGCCTGGTGCTGCCGCTGCTCGGGCTGGTCGCCTGGCGTGCCCTGCGGAGGCTGAGCCGCGCCGAGTGGCTCGGCGGCGCCGCACTGGGGCTGGTGCTCAGCGGGATCTTCCTGCTGGAGACCTACGGAGCCGTGCACACCTCCGCGACCAATGCCGGGCTGATCATCAGCCTCGCGATGGTGCTCACGCCGCTCGGCGAGAGCGCCCTCGCCCGGACCGCGCCGCCGAAGGCCTTCCTCGCCGCCGCCGGGCTGGCCGTCCTCGGCGTCGCCCTGCTCACCGGGGACGGCGGGCTGCGCCCTCCGGCACTCGGTGACCTGCTCGTGCTGGGCGCCGCCCTCGTCCGCTCGGCGTACGTCCTCGCGATGGCCCGCACCCGGGCCGTCCGCGACACCGACGTGCTCGCCGTCACCTGGGTCCAACTCGCAGTGGCCACCGGCGTGTTCGCCGCCGTCGCGTTCCTGGTCGGACCCGCGCCGTGGACGGTCGCGCGTTCGTACGGGGCCGGCCAGTGGGGCTGGCTGCTGCACCTGTCCTTGTTCTGCACCCTGTTCGCCTTCTTCGTCCAGATGTGGGCCGTGCGGGCCACCTCGCCCTCGCGGGTGAGCCTGCTGCTCGGGACCGAGCCGCTCTGGGCCGCCGTCTTCGGCATCACCGTGGCCGGGAACCGCATGGGCCCGCTCGCCCTGCTCGGCGGAGCCCTGGTGCTGGTCGCGACCGAGTGGGGCCGGCGCACCGCCCCCG
>NZ_LFVW01000151.1:0-10039 GCF_001182915.1 Kitasatospora sp. MY 5-36 | reverse complement strand
CCCCCGTCCCCGCCCCTGCCCGGGCTGTCGCCCCCGCCCCGGCGCCGCGCCCGGCCGGGGGTGAGGGTGAGAGCGGGACCGACGCGGTGGGACCGGGCGCGGAGCCGGCTCCGGTGTGACCCGCCGCCCTCGTCACCGGCGCCGCCGCAGCGTCCGGCGGGCGTAGTCGAGGGCGACCGCGCCGAGCAGCGGGCCCCAGGCGACCAGGGGCAGGTAGGCGAGCGTCATCACCACGGCGGCGAAGCCGTGCGGGGAATCCGGCTCGGCCAGGTTGTGCGCCCAGCCGCCGAGCAGTGCGGCCGTGCCGACGTAGGTGAGGACCGCCGAGCCCAGCAGCGCCGGGACGATCGCGGCGAGCGGCCGGACCCGACGGCCGCCTATCAGGGGGATCCACCGGGGCGCCACCAGCCCCCAGGGCCGGACCAGGCCCAAGGTCAGGAAGGCCAGCGCCTCCGCCAGGGCGCTCAGCGCCACGCAGTAGACCGTGCCCCAGCCCGGCTGGTGCGCGCCGTACGCCGCGGCCGTCGCGCCGGAGAAGCCGACCGGGACGCCGAAGCCGAAGGCGATCCGCCACAGCCCCGAGGGGATGGTGCTGAGGACGGCGGCCCCGGCGGCGAGCCGGGCCCAGCGCGGGGCGGGCGGGACGTTCGGGGCCGCCGCCGCGGCCCGGTGGGCGGTGCCGCGGGCGGTGATCACGAGCTTCGACATGGTGGTGGACTCCCTTCGGCTCCGGCCTCCGTGGCCGGTGCGATGACTCAAGACTGGAGGCCCGCCAGGGGTTCGCGGCAGATGCCGATCGGGCTGTTCCTCCTGCTCAACCGGCCTTTGAAATATGCCGATCGGCACAGGCGCGCCGCCCGGGCGGCGTCGTAGTGTGACGGCAGTCGAAGGGTCGAGAAGGGGTGATGACGATGACTCAGATCCTGTCCGGGGTCCTCCTGGTCCTGGTGCCGCCGGCCTGGGTGGCGCGGGGGCGGTACGGGGCGGCGGCCGTGACCATGGCGCTCGGGGCGGCGTCGGTCGTGGTCACGGTCGCCGTCTGGCTCCTCGGCCGCTGGGCGGAGGGGCAGCGGTGGGCCGGGCTGGCGGGCCTGGTCGAGCTGGCCGTCCTGCTGCTGTCGGTGGTCGTCAGCCTGCGCGCCGAGGACGGCCCGCGGTGCGCGGCGGCGGCCTGGACGGCCTGCGGAGCGGTCGCCCTCTGGCCGTCCCGGTTCGCGTTCGTCGAGGGGCCCGCGGACACGCTCACGCTCTTCGGGTTCGGATCGATGCTCTCCCTGCCGGCCGTCCTGGTCGGGCTCTACCTGCGGGGCCTGGACGAGGGGCGCCGCGAGGCGGTGGCCGAGGCCAGACGGGCACAGCGGCTCGAACTGGCCCACGACCTGCACGACTTCGTCGCGCACGATGTCAGCGGCATGGTCGCCCAGGCCCAGGCGGGGGCCTATCTGGCGGGGATCGATCCGGCCGGCGCGGCCGAGATGTTCCAGCGAATAGAGCAGGCCGGGCAGCGGGCGCTGGCCTCGCTGGACCGGACGGTACAGCTGCTGCGCAGCGAGGAGCAGGGCGGCCGCGGTCCGCAGCCCGGACTCGCCGAACTCGCCGAGGTGGCCGAGCGGTTCACCGCGACGGGCGGCGTGAACGTCCGCCTGGAGCTGCCGGAGGAGCCGGTGCCGCGCGAGGTGGAGGGCACCGTCCACCGGATCGTGGTCGAGTCCCTGACCAATGTCCGGCGGCACGCTCCGGCCGCGCGGGCGGTCGAGATCCGGGCCCGCCGCAGCGGTGGACGGTTGGAGCTGACCGTGACCAACGACGGTCGGGCACCGGGCCCGGCGGGGCGGCCGCGCCGGGGCGGCGGCAGCGGACTGCCGGGGTTGGCGGCCCGGGTGGAGGCCCTCGGCGGTTCGTTGGAAGCCGGTCCGTACGAGCGGGAGGCCTGGCGGGTGACTGCGGTGCTGCCGCTGGAGGAGTCCGGCACGGGGCCGGCGTGATCGTAGGAGCCGACGAAGGTCGGCAACGGGGAGAGGTGCGGGACATGGGCAGTGGCACAGGGCCGGTTCGGATCCTGATCGCGGATGACCAGGCGGACGTCCGCAGCGCGTTCCGGATGATCCTGGACGTCCAGCCGGACATGGTGGTGGTCGCGGAGGCGGCGGACGGCGCCGCGGCGGTGGCGGAGGCACGGAGGCTGCGGCCGGACGTGGTGCTCGCTGACATCCGGATGCCGAAGCTCGACGGCCTGGAGGTCACACGCCAGTTGGCCGACCAGTGCAAGGTGATCGTGGTGACCACCTTCGACCTGGACGAGTACGTGCACACGGCGCTGCGGCACGGAGCGGCCGGGTTCCTGCTGAAGCGCTCGGGGCCGGTGCTGCTGATCGAGGCGGTCCGGGCGGCGATGGCCGGGGACGCGTTGATCAGCCCGCAGGTCACCGTCCGGCTGCTGCGGCACATGGCACTCCCGGGCGCGGAGCCGAAGCCGGCGCTGAAGTCGGGGCCGGGCGCGAAGGCGGCCGCGGCGGCTCCGCAGCCGACAGCCGGGCCGACGGAGGAACTGACCACGAGAGAAAGGGAGATCGCCGAGCTGGTGGCAGACGGTGCGACCAACGCCGAGATCGGCGCAGGGCTGTTCATCTCACCGGGGACGGTGAAGAACCACCTCGCCAACATCCAGCGCAAGATCGGCGCTCGCAACCGGGTGGGCATCGCGGCCTGGGTCTGGGAGCAGACGGCCGGCCGCCAGTAGCGGGCCCCGCCCCGGAGCACGAGGGCCCGCGGCCCCGGCGGGCACCGCCGGAGCGGGACGGCGGGCGCGCGGGAGAGGGGGAAGGGAGCCCCGCCCGACGGCAGGCTCGCGCGCTTGTGAACGAAGGGTCAAGCGAGCGTTCGGGCCCCGCCACCCCTGCGAGTGAGCCGCTATAACACGTCAACATGACGTCTGAAAATTTGCTCCCTACGACGCATAGTTGATATAGGAACACGCCCCTGACCTGCCACTTCACAAGTAAATGCGACCGCTTGTGATCGTTTGACTGCTTTGCGTAGACAAATCTGGGCATGCTCACATTCGACCCCATTTACATGGTGTCGTAGATCACAAAGATGGCGTTGAACTGCGTGTCGCAGATCACAAGCCGACGGGCATAAGATGCGCTCGTTCCAGGCTTTGTGAACTGCCTCACATGAGGTGGATCTCGGGAACCGGAACGCGGGTTCACCTCAGTGTGACCTGCCGGTTCCGATCTGCAGTCAAGGACGACTGGACGGAGGGAGCGGGGGCTATGAATGCCTACGCGCCGATCCTCGTACTCGGTGCCATCGCGGCGGCGTTCGCGGTCGGCTCCGTCGTGATGGCCTCACTCACCGGCCCCAAGCGCTACAACCGGGCCAAGTTGGAGGCGTACGAGTGCGGCATCGAGCCGACCCCGCAGCCCGTGGGCGGCGGTCGGTTCCCGATCAAGTACTACCTGACGGCGATGCTCTTCATCGTCTTCGACATCGAGATCGTCTTCCTCTACCCCTGGGCGGTGACCTTCGACGCCCTGGGGATCTTCGGGCTGGTCGAGATGCTCCTGTTCATCGCCACCGTCTTCGTCGCGTACGCCTACGTGTGGCGGCGCGGCGGTCTGGAGTGGGACTGAGCGCGGGGTGGTCAGAGCGCGGGGTGGTGGCCCACCCGTCCGCCGGCTGAGCACCCGCTTGTGAACGAGCGGACAAGCCAGAACCGGCCCACGTATCAGAGGACTTGAGGGCATTGAGAGGGATCTGATGGGAATCGAGGAGAAGCTGCCGAGCGGCTTTCTGCTCACGACCGTGGAGACGGCCGCCGGCTGGGTGCGCAAGGCGTCACTCTTCCCGGCCACCTTCGGTCTGGCCTGCTGCGCGATCGAGATGATGACCACCGGGGCGGGCCGCTACGACCTGGCCCGGTTCGGCATGGAGGTCTTCCGGGGCTCCCCCCGGCAGGCCGATCTGATGATCGTGGCGGGCCGGGTGAGTCAGAAGATGGCCCCGGTGCTGCGCCAGGTGTACGACCAGATGCCCAACCCCAAGTGGGTCATCTCGATGGGTGTCTGCGCTTCGTCCGGCGGGATGTTCAACAACTACGCGATCGTCCAGGGCGTCGACCACATCGTCCCGGTGGACATCTACCTGCCCGGTTGTCCGCCCCGTCCGGAGATGCTGATGGACGCCATCCTGAAGCTGCACGACAAGATCCAGCACGAGCCGCTGGGCGTGAACAGGCGCCGGGCCGAGGAGCTCGGCGAGGCGCTCGCCCTCAAGGCCACCCCGATCAGCGAGATGCGGGGGAAGCTGCGATGAACGAGCAGGTACCCGAGACCCGCCGCGAGCAGCCGGTCCGCGAGATCCCGGTCGAGGTGGTCGGCCGCCGCCAGGGCATGTTCGGTGCCGAGGGCAGTGGCGACACCTCCGGCTTCGGCGGTCTGGCCGCCCCGATCGTGCTGCCCGGTCCGAGTGAACGCCCGTACGGCGGCTGGTTCGACGAGGTCGCCGACGAGCTGGAGGGCGCCCTGGAGGAGCAGGGCCTGGACCCGGTCGAGGTGATCGAGAGGACGGTGGTCGACCGCGGCGAGATCACCTTCCACATCGAGCGCGACCACCTGCTGAGGACCGCCCGGATCCTGCGCGACGACCCGGCGCTGCGCTTCGAGCTCTGCCTGGGGGTGAGCGGCGTGCACTACCCCGGCGACAAGGGCCGCGAGCTGCACGCGGTCTACCACCTGCGCTCGATCACCCACGGCAGGCTGATCCGGCTGGAGGTCACCGCGCCCGACGCCGATCCGCGCGTCCCCTCCGTGGTGAGCGTCTACCCGACCAACGACTGGCACGAGCGCGAGGCCTACGACTTCTTCGGCCTGGTCTTCGAGGGCCACCCGGCGCTCACCCGGATCATGATGCCGGACGACTGGCTGGGCCACCCGCAGCGCAAGGACTACCCGCTCGGCGGCATCTCCGTCGAGTACAAGGGCGCCCAGATCCCGGCTCCCGACCAGCGGAGGTCGTACAGCTGATGAACACCCAGCACTATGGAGAGACCGAGGAAGCCGACGCCCGCGAGACCACCGAGGGCCGGGTCTTCACCGTCACCGGCGGCGACTGGGGCGAGGTGGTCGAGGCGGTCGGCCGGGCCGACGACGAGCGCATCATCGTCAACATGGGCCCCCAGCACCCGTCCACCCACGGCGTGCTGCGGCTGATCCTGGAGATCGACGGCGAGACGGTGAAGGAGGCCCGCTGCGGCATCGGCTACCTCCACACCGGCATCGAGAAGAACATGGAGTTCCGCAGCTGGGTCCAGGGCACCACCTTCGTGACCCGCATGGACTACCTGACCCCGCTGTTCAACGAGACGGCCTACTGCCTGGCGGTCGAGAAGCTGCTCGGCATCACCGGCGACGTCCCGGACCGCGCCAACGTCATCCGGGTGATGATGATGGAGCTCAACCGGATCGCCTCGCACCTGGTCTGCCTGGCCACCGGCGGCATGGAGATCGGCTCCACCACCCTGATGATCTACGGTTTCCGGGACCGCGAACTGATCCTGGACGTCTTCGAGCTGGTCACCGGCCTGCGCATGAACCACGCGTACGTGCGCCCCGGCGGCCTCGCCCAGGACCTGCCGCCCGGCGCGGTCGACCAGATCCGCGAGGCGGTCAAGGTCTTCCGCTCCCGGATGCACGAGTACGACAAACTCGCCACCGGCAACCCGGTGTTCAAGGCCCGCCTGGTCGACGTCGGCTTCCTGGACCTGCCCGGCTGCCTGGCCCTCGGCGCCACCGGCCCGATCCTGCGCGCCACCGGCCTGCCGCACGACCTGCGCAAGACCGACCCGTACTGCGGTTACCAGGACTACGACTTCGAGGTCGCGATCGCGGAGAGCGCCGACTCCTACGGCCGCTTTCTGATCCGCCTGGAGGAGATGAAGCAGTCGCTGCGGATCGTCGAGCAGTGCCTGGACCGGCTGCGGCCCGGCCCGGTCATGGTGGCCGACAAGAAGATCGCCTGGCCGGCCCAACTGGCCGTCGGCCCGGACGGGATGGGCAACTCCCTCGATCACATCCGCAAGATCATGGGCACCTCGATGGAGGCCCTGATCCACCACTTCAAGCTGGTCACCGAGGGCTTTCGGGTCCCGGTCGGCCAGGCGTACGCGGCGGTCGAGTCGCCCAAGGGCGAGCTGGGCGTGCACGTGGTCAGCGACGGCGGGACGCGTCCGTACCGGGTCCACTTCCGGGACCCGTCGTTCACCAATCTGCAGACGATGGCGGCGATGTGCGAGGGCGGCCAGGTGGCCGACGTGATCGTCGCGGTGGCCGGGATCGACCCGGTGATGGGAGGCGTGGACCGGTGACCAACGTCGAACTCGGACTGCCGGCACTGCCGGCCGCACCGTACCCCGAGGAGGTGCGTGCCCGGCTGGCCGCCGACGCCGCCGAGCTGATCGCCCGCTACCCGCAGGCCCGCTCGGCGCTGCTGCCGCTGCTGCACCTGGTGCAGGCGGAGGAGGGCTTCGTCAGCCCGACCGGGATCCGCTTCTGCGCCGAACAGCTGGACCTCACCACCGCCGAGGTCACCGCGGTCGCGACCTTCTACACCATGTACCGGCGTCGCCCGGCCGGGAAGTACCACGTCGGGGTCTGCACCAACACCCTGTGCGCGGTGCTCGGCGGCGACCAGATCTTCGCCGAGCTCCAGGAGCACCTGGGCGTCCGCAACAACGAGACCACCGAGGACGGCGAGGTCTCGATCGAGCACATCGAGTGCAACGCGGCCTGCGACTACGCGCCCGTGGTGATGGTCAACTGGGAGTTCTTCGACAACCAGACCCCGGACAGCGCCCGGCAGTTGGTCGACGACCTGCGGGCCGGCCGAGAGGTCCGGCCCACCCGCGGTGCCCGGCTGTGCGGCTTCAAGGAGACCGCCCGGATCCTGGCCGGCTTCCCGGACGAGCGCCCGGGGGCCAACGACGAGTCCGGCGCCGGCGGCGCGCCCTCCCTGGCCGGCCTGCGGCTGGCTCGCGGCGAGGCGCTGCCCGGCACCCCCGGCACCAAGGTGGTCGCCCCGCGCCCCGAATCCCCGCGCTCCGACGCACCCCGCTCCGACGCACCCCGCCCCGAGGCCAACGGCCAGGCAGGCAACGGCCAGGCGGCCAACGGCCAAGCGGGCACCACCCAAGCGGGCAACGGCCAGGAAGGGAGCGAAGCGTGATGACCTCCGCCGAGCCGGCCGAGAAGCTGCTCACCCCGGTCCTGTCCGACTCCTGGGACGACAGCCGCCCCTGGACGCTCGACACCTACCGCCGCCACCACGGCTACGAGGGCCTCAAGGCGGCCCTCGCCATGCCGCCGGACGACGTGATCGCCCTGGTCAAGGACTCCGGCCTGCGCGGCCGCGGCGGCGCCGGCTTCCCCACCGGGATGAAGTGGCAGTTCATCCCGCAGAACGACGGCAAGCCGCACTACCTGGTGGTCAACGCGGACGAGTCCGAACCGGGCACCTGCAAGGACATCCCGCTGCTGTTCGCCAACCCGCACGCGCTGATCGAGGGCATGATCATCGCCTCCTACGCGATCCGCTGCGACCACGCCTTCATCTACCTGCGCGGCGAGGTCGTCCCGGTGCTGCGCCGGCTGCACGCGGCCGTCGCCGAGGCGTACGGGGCGGGGCTGCTGGGCCGGAACATCCTCGGCTCGGGCGTCGACCTGGACATCACCGTGCACGCCGGCGCCGGCGCCTACATCTGCGGCGAGGAGACGGCGCTGCTGGACTCGCTGGAGGGCCGCCGCGGCCAGCCCAGGCTGCGGCCCCCGTTCCCGGCCATCGCCGGCCTGTACGCCTGCCCGACGGTGGTCAACAACGTCGAGTCGATCGCCTCGGTGCCGCCGATCCTGTCCCGCGGCAAGGAGTGGTTCAAGGCCCTGGGCACCGAGAAGTCCCCCGGCTTCACGCTCTACTCGCTCTCCGGCCACGTCACCAACCCCGGCCAGTACGAGGCCCCGCTCGGCGTCACGCTGCGCCAGCTGCTCGACCTCAGCGGCGGCGTCCGCGCCGGGCACCGGCTGAAGTTCTGGACCCCGGGCGGCTCCTCCACCCCGATGTTCACCGACGAGCACCTCGACGTCCCGCTGGACTACGAGGGCGTCGGGGCGGCCGGCTCGATGCTCGGCACCAAGGCGCTCCAGGTCTTCGACGAGACCACCTGCGTGGTGCGGGCCGTCACCCGCTGGACGGAGTTCTACGCCCACGAGTCCTGCGGCAAGTGCACCCCCTGCCGCGAGGGCACCTACTGGCTGGTCCAGCTGCTCAAGCGGATCGAGGCGGGCCAGGGCGTCGACGGGGACCTGGAGAAGCTCCTCGACATCGCCGACAACATCAACGGCAAGTCCTTCTGCGCCCTGGGCGACGGCGCGGCCAGTCCGATCGTCTCCTCGCTCCAGCACTTCCGGGCCGAGTACGAGCAGCACCTGGCCGAGCGCCGCTGCCCGTTCGACCCGGCCGCCTCCACCGTCTGGGCCGACGGCCCCCGCCCCGGCCACCAGTCCGCCACCGAAAGGGAGGTGCACGCGTGACGATCACAGAGCCAACGGCCTCCGAGACAGCGGTCGAACTGGTCACGCTCACCATCGACGGCGTCGAAGTGCGGGTCCCCAAGGGAACGTTGGTGATCAGGGCCGCCGAGACCATCGGCACCCAGATCCCGCGCTTCTGCGACCACCCGCTGCTCGACCCGGCCGGCGCCTGCCGCCAGTGCATCGTCGAGGTCGAGGGCCAGCGCAAGCCGGTCGCCTCCTGCACCATCCCGGTGGCCGAGGGCATGGTGGTGCGCACCCAGCTCAGCTCGCCGGTGGCCGAGAAGGCCCAGCGCGGCGTGATGGAGCTGCTGCTGATCAACCACCCGCTGGACTGCCCGGTCTGCGACAAGGGCGGCGAGTGCCCGCTGCAGAACCAGGCGATGAGCAGCGGCGCCGCCGACTCCCGCTTCGAGGGGATGAAGCGCACCTACGAGAAGCCGGTGCCGATCAGCAGCCAAGTGCTGCTGGACCGCGAGCGCTGCGTGCTGTGCGCGCGCTGCACCCGCTTCTCGCAGCAGATCGCCGGGGACCCGTTCATCGACCTGGTGGAGCGCGGGGCGCTGCAGCAGGTCGGCACCGGCGAGGGCGACGACTTCGAGTCGTACTTCTCCGGGAACACCATCCAGATCTGCCCGGTGGGCGCGCTCACCTCGGCGGCGTACCGGTTCCGCTCGCGCCCCTTCGACCTGGTCTCCTCGCCGAGCGTGTGCGAGCACTGCGCCTCGGGCTGCGCGCAGCGCACCGACCACCGGCGCGGCAAGGTGCTGCGCCGGCTGGCGGGCGAGGACCCGGCGGTGAACGAGGAGTGGAACTGCGACAAGGGCCGCTTCGCCTTCCGCTACGCCCAGCAGCGCGACCGGCTGACCACCCCGCTGGTGCGGGTGGACGGCGAGCTGGTGCCGGCCTCCTGGCCGGAGGCGCTGGCCCGGGCGGCCGAGGGGCTGCGCGGGGTCCGGGCGGGGGTGCTGGCCGGCGGCCGGGTGACGGTCGAGGACGCCTACGCGTACGGGAAGTTCGCGCGGGTGGTGCTGGGCACCAACGACGTGGACTTCCGGGCCCGCCCGCACAGCGGCGAGGAGGCGGACTTCCTGGCCGCGGCGGTGGCCGGGCGGGGCGTCGACGTGGACGGCACCGGGGTGTCGTACGAGGACCTCGACCGGGCGCCGGCGGTGCTGCTGGCGGGCTTCGAGCCGGAGGAGGAGTCGCCGATCGTCTTCCTGCGGCTGCGCAAGGCGACCCGGGCGACGGGCCTGAAGGTGTTCTCGGTGGCCGCGTTCGGCTCCCGGGGCCTGGCGAAGCTGCGCGGGGCGCTGCTGCCGGCCGCCCCCGGCACCGAGCCGGAGTGGTTCGCGGCGCTGGCGGCGGACGAGCCGCTGAACGACGACGCGGGCCGGGCGGCCGAACTGCTGCGCACCCCGGGCGCGGTGATCCTGGCGGGCGAGCGGCTGGCC